>DASXSA010000088.1:0-15241 GCA_036506235.1 Candidatus Limnocylindrales bacterium
AGCTGCGCCGCAAGAGGCGTGAGCAGGGGGATCCCGCCGCCGACGGACGCCTCGAAGCGCAAGGCGGACCCGGCACGCCGGGCGATCGCTTCGAGCTCCGGTCCGTGATGCGCGAGCACGTGCTTGTTTGCGGTCACGACTGACTTGCCGGCCGCCAGTGCCGCCGAGATCAGCGTTCGGGCCGGCTCGTCGCCGCCCATCAGCTCGACGACCACGTCGATGTCGGGGTCTGCGACGACATGTGCCGGCGCATCTGTCAGCAGGTCCGCCGGTATCCCGGGGCGGGCCTTTGCGGCATCCCGCACGGCAACGGCCTTCAGGCGGAGGTCCGGCGCGCGGGGTGACGAAAGCTCCCCAGCGTGCCCAAGCAGCGTACGGGCGACCTCTCGACCGACGGTGCCCGCGCCAAGCAGGCCGACGCCCAGCGTCGCGCGCGCGGTCACGACGAGTGGTGGTCGGCCGGTCCGGACATGGCGCGCATCCTAGCCGACCGGAATCGGCCTCCCGCCTGCGCCTTGCGATCGAACCGCTCCTAAAACGCGAGGGGAGGCCTCCCGGGTCCTCCCCTCGCTAGGCTCGCGGTCGGCGTCCGGTCGCGGTCCTGCGACCTCGCCGTCCCCGCGGGCTAGCCGGGCGTGGCCTCCGTTACCGCGCCCGGGATACGTTCAGGAGCTGCGCTCGCCGACACCTCGTCCCAGATCCGTGTGTCCTTGGTTTCACGGATGAACAGGCCCCCAACGACCACCGACATCAACGCGATCGCGATCGGGTAGATCAAGCCCGCGTAGATGTTGCCGGTGGAGGCAGCGAGGGCCGCCGCGATCAGCGGCAGGAAGCCGCCGAACCAGCCGTTCCCGAAGTGGTACGGGATCGACAGCGATGTGTATCGGATGCGCGCCGGGAAGAACTCGACCAGGAACGCGGCGATCGGGCCATAGACCATCGTCACGTAGACGATCTGGATGAAGACCAGGATGACCTCGGCCGCGATGTTCGGGGCCGAGGACGCGATCTTTCCGTCGCCGCCCACCGTCACGTTGGCGTACTGGTACATGAGGTTGTAGATCGGGTAGTAGGTGATCGCGGCCAGCAATGCCCCGCCGAGGATGATCTTCTTGCGCCCGATGCTGTCCGACAGGCGGCCGAAGAAGATGAAGAACGGCGTGGCGAGGACGATCGCCGCCCCGACGATGAGATAGGCGGTCTGGAACGGCACCTTGAGCGTCGTGCCGAGGAAGAACAGGGCCTGGAACTGGCCCTGGTACCAGACGACGCCCTGGCCGGCCGTCATGCCCAGCAGGGCCAGCAGGATGAGCCGACCGTTGCGGGTATTGCCGATGCTCTCGCGGAGCGGTTGCGTCGACGTGCGGCCTTCTGCCTTGAGCTGGCTGTACAACGGGGTCTCGCGAAGCCGGAGCCGGATGTAGATCGCGAAGACGACCAGGATCGCCGAGATGATGAACGGGATACGGAACCCGTACTCCTTGAACGCCGCTTCGCCCAATCCAAGTCGCGTCAGCGCCAGGACGGCCAGGGCGAGCAGCAGGCCGATCGTCGCGGTCGTCTGAATCCAGCTCGTGTACTGGCCGCGCCTGTCGTCGGGAGCATGCTCGGCGACGTAGATGGCGGCCCCACCGTACTCCCCGCCCAGCGCGAGGCCCTGAAGCAGGCGAAGGGCGACCAGGAGGATCGGTGCCAGGATGCCGATCGCGGCGTAGGTCGGTAGCAGCCCGATCAGCGTCGTGGCGATTCCCATCAGGCTGATCGTGAGAAGGAACGTGAATTTCCGACCGACCAGATCGCCGATGCGTCCGAAGACGACGGCCCCGAACGGTCGAACGGCGAAGCCGGCGCCGAACGCCGCGAGCCCTGCCAGCAACGAGGCGGTCGCGTCGTGGCTCGGGAAGAAGAGTGGCGCCAGGAACGGGGTCAGGACCGCGTAGAGGTAGAAGTCATACCACTCGATCGTCGTCCCCGCCGATGAGGCCGCGATGACGAACGGGATCTTGTAGTCGTAGACGGCGCGCGCACTTGCCACGCCAGCCGGCGCAGTCGTCGAAGCCACGGAGAACCTCCCTTCCCACCGGCCCGCGTTCCCCGCGGCGCCCGGCCCAGTCCTCACCCTCCGGTTACGAACGCGCTGTTGAACGCTCGCGCCTCCGTCGCGATTGAGCGGACGATCATTCCGCCGTCTCCCTCACGCGAACAACTGACTGTCGAATCTCGTTACGAGCGCATATCAAGCGGATTTCCGTTCCGCAGTGTCGTGTGGCGGTCCGACCGAGTGTGGGAGCGCCGCTACACTCCGCGACCATGAGCGCACTCGCGACGGCATCCGCACCCGCGCCGGTCGAGGCGCCGCAGGCTCGCGCGCGCATCTTCAGCGGCATCCAGCCGTCCGGGATCGTCCATCTCGGCAACGACCTGGGCGCCGTCCGCAACTACGTGCGCCTGCAGTCGGAGTACGAGGCGATCTACTGCATCGTCGACTACCACGCCCTGACGAGCACGCACGACGCCCTCCTGCTGCGCGAGCGCACGCAGGAGATGGCGGCCTCGCTCCTCGCGCTTGGCCTGGATCCGGAACGATGCACGCTGTTCGTGCAGTCCCACCGCCCGGAGCACACCGAGCTCGCCTGGCTGCTCGCGACGGTCACGCCGGTCAGCTGGCTGGAGCGGACCCCGACCTACAAGGAGAAGCGCGAGCAGCAACCGAACGACATCAACCACGGCCTGCTCACCTACCCCGTCCTCCAGGCGGCCGACATTGTGATCTACAAGGCGACGCAGGTTCCCGTCGGGAAGGACCAGGCCGCCCACCTCGAGCTGTCACGGGAGATCGTCCGGTCGTTCAACAACCGCTATGGCGAAACGTTCCCCGAGCCCCAGGCGGTCTACACGGAGGCGCCAGTCGTGCTGGGCACCGACGGTGTCCGGAAGATGAGCAAGTCGCTCGGCAACACGATCGACATCCTTGGACCGCCCGAGCTCATCCGGAAGCAGGTCATGTCGATGGTGACCGACACGAAACGGATCCTGCGTACCGACCCGGGCCGCCCAGAGGTGTGCAACGTCTGCCAGCTGCACCGCTTCTTCGGGCCCGACTACGAGGAGATCTGGGAGGGCGAGCGAACCGCGCGCACCGGTTGCGTGGATACGAAGAAGCTTCTGGCTGATCGGATCGTGGCCCACTACGCGCCGGCCCGGGAGCGGTTCCGCGAGCTGATCGCGAACCCGTCGCTGGTCGAAGGCATCCTCGAGAGCGGCGCGGATCGATTGCGGCCGAAGGCCGAGGCGACGATGGCCGAGGTCCGCGCGAAGATGGGCCTCCGGTAGCCGGACCCAGGCTGCGCGCAGTCTGTCTGACTTTTCAGTCGCGTCGGAACCGGATCCCACCCTCAGCCATCGGCGGACTGCAAAGCGGAACATCCGGCGGGCCGGGGCGGACTCGGAGCCCGGTGTCCCAATTTGCGAGCGTGGATTCTCCTGTCGGTCCCGACGCGGGCCGCCCCACCTCCGCTTATGAGTCCGGAGGTGCATGGGTGTGGGAAACGCGAGTGCGGTTCCGCGGGCGCGCTGGGTGGCGTCCCTCGCCGGCCGTGCCTTTAGCCGGGTCGTGTGCTACCGCCTGCCCGACGGCTTGCGTCGGCTCATTCAGGCATCGGTGGACTCGGGGATCGTGGGCGGCCGCCTGGAGGCGCCAACCCGCAGGATGGGTAGCCGTTTCGGGCTGACAAACATGTCCTGTAGGCGCCGCTGCGTCGGAGGACGGTCTTCGCGGTCTCTGGATGCATAGCTGCACCAACAGGGCCCCTCCGGCGTCCGCCGACGTAAGCGGTGGCCAATCGCGAGGGTCTACCATGACCGGGGAGGGGGCAGCCACTCCCCGATGGGGTCGGTAAGGACGAGTTCGCCCATGGCCTTTTCCCTGACCGAGCGACAACGGCGCTGGCTCGATGCCCTGCTGATTCTCGCGACGCTCGCCGCGGCGTTCGTCGTCATCGGCTTCGTCCAGGACCTGTTCTTCTCGTTCGGCGACATCGTGCTCGTCTTCTTCCTGGCGTGGCTGCTGGCGTTCATCCTCAGCCCGATCGTTTCGGCGCTGGTACGCATGGTCCCTCGCCTGCCACGGGTCGCTGCGGTCGTCGTGGTCTACGCAGCGCTGCTCGGCGCGCTCGTGTTCCTGGCCGTGCTCGTCGCGAACGCGATCGGGAGCTCGATCAGCGACTTCATCCGCAGCGTTCCACAGCTGCGCGACCAGATCCCGGCCATCCTGGCGCCCTGGCAGGACCGCTTGCGCGCCATCGGCCTCGGGCAGGTCGACCTGTTCGCGCAGGCGAACGCCTTCCTCGACAACGTCGCCAGCTACGCCAACGAGCTGGTCGGGCCGCTCCAGCAGCTGGCCGTGGCGAGCCTCGGTGTCCTCGGCAACCTGCTGCTGGTCCTCATCCTGTCGCTGTACATGGTCGCCGACCGCGACCGGATCCTGTCGTTCCTCTTCCGGCTCGTGCCGCCCGGCTATGCGGAGGAGGCCCGGCTCCTCGAGACGACCGTGGCCCGTTCGTTCGGGGGTTTCCTGCGCGGTCAGGCGGTGATGGGCGCGGTGTACGGGCTGGTGGCCGCGGTCGTGAGCGGCATCTTCGGCCTCGATTACCTGCCCGCGACCTCCGCCCTCTCGGGCGTTCTCATGGCGATTCCATTCTTCGGCCCGTTCGTGTCGTGGGCGCCTCCGGTGCTCGTCGCAATGGTCCTGAAGCCGGAGGTCCTGCTGCCGACGCTGATCGCGATGGCGATCGGCTGGATCATCGTCATGAACGTCCTCCAGCCGCGGCTGATGGAGCAGGCGGTTGGCATCCACCCGATCGTCGTCATCGCGTCGGTCCTCATCGGCTCGAAGATCGGCGGGATCGCCGGCGCAATCTTCGGCATCCCGATCGCGGCGGTCGTTTCCGCGTTCTTCTTCCACATTCTCGGGCAGGTCCGGGCGACCGGGCCCATCACCCGGCGGGCAGCCGAGCGCCTCGCTGCCAGGGAAGGCCGCGAGGTGCGTATTCCGCGCGAGCCCTCGCCCGGGATCGACCCTGACGTCGAGGACCTGGCAACGCCGGGAGGACCCTCGACGGCTTCGACCGCTGGACCCTCGACCGCCTCGACCGCTGGACCCTCGACGGCTTCGACCGCTGGACCCTCGACCGCCTCGACCGCCGGGCCTGGGGCCATCTCGACCGCCGGATCCGGGGCCGCCTCGACCTCGACGCCCGCCCCTGGCACGGCGATGGGCACGGCCGGGCCGGACCTGGGATCGAGCGCTTGACCGACCCGAGTCGCGATCGCCCGGACATGACCCGCGAGCGCGCGCGGGTCGAACGTCGCGACCTCGACAAGGAGCGTGGAGAGCCACTGGCCGGTGGCGGCCGGCGTGGAGGCCCGCGAGCGCTTCGACGCAGCGCTCGACCACTGCCCGACTGGAGCTCGCGACCGCGGATCCTCGTCACCAACGATGACGGCATCGAGTCGCGCGGGCTGCTCGCGCTCAAGCAGGCCCTCGACCCGATGGGCGAGACGTTCGTTGTCGCGCCGGAGACGAACCAGAGCGCGGTGGGCCACCAGAAGACGCTGATGCGCCCGCTCCGCGTCCGCGAGCGGACTCTGGCCGACGGCTCGACCGGCTGGTCGGTCGACGGGTCGCCGACGGACGCCGTGAGCCTCGCGTTCCTCGGCTACTTCGGGCATGGCTTCGACCTCGTCGCATCGGGCATCAACTACGGCGCCAACCTGGGCGACGACATCACCTATTCGGGAACGGTCAGCGCGGCGATGGAGGCGGTTATCAACGGCTGCCCCGCGTTCGCGATCTCGCAGGAGTACTACGAGCATCCCGACTTCACGCTGGCCGGAAGGGTCGCGGCGATCACGGCGCGGAACATCCTCGAGCACGGCCTCTCGCCCGGGCAGCTCATCAACGTCAACGTACCCGCCGTCCCGCCCGAGGAATGCCACGGGATCGAGGTGACGCGACTCGGCAAGCGGGTCTACCAGGACGAACTCGTCCAGCGGCTCGATCCGCGCGGCATCCCCTACTACTGGATCGGCGGTCCTCCGCCGTCGGGCCTGGCAGTCGAGGGCACGGACTTCCACGCCGTCGTGAATCGCCGGATCGCCGTCACGCCGATCCAGCTCGACCTCACGGCGCGGAAGCTCCTCAAGCGCATGCGGACCTGGGACTGGAGCGTCACGGGTGTCGAGAACGCGGTGCCCGCAGCGCCAGTCGCCGCGACGTCCGCGGCGTCCGCGGCGGCGTCTTCGGCCGGACGTTCACCGGCCGCGGACGGCTCGACTCCCGGGCGAAAGCGGCCCTCAGCCCCGGACAGACAAACCGATCGGCGGCGCCGCAGGCGACGCGGACGCCCGGTCGCCGCGCAGACAGCCGAGCGCGCCACGCAGGTCGAGCGCGAGCTGGTGGACGAGGCCTGCCGGGAGCGACGCTAGCCCCGCGCTCGTCCCTCAGCCAGCGGTTCTGGAGCCAGCCGTTCTGGCCTCGTCGACGGCTCGACCAGCACGCCCTCGTCGGGCTCGAGCTCGATCTCGCCGCGAGCGGGTCCCTCACGGCCCGCCCCCGTCGAGATCACGCGTCGCTCGTCCCCAAGGCCCGCTCGGGTCAGCTCTTCCTCGGGGATCCGGATCGGCTTCGATCCGAAATTGAGGCAAACGAGGGCGCGCTCCGAGCCCGCCTCCCGAACGTAGGCGAAACAGTCTGCGGGCATTCCGGGCAATTCCCGGTAGGTGCCCCTCTGCAGGGCGGCCCGACTGCGGCGGACCCAGATGAGGCGGCGGTACAGGCTCAGCATCGAACCCGGATCCGCTCGCTGGGCCTCGACGTTCACCGACGAAGCATCGGGAGATACCGGCAACCACGGATCGGCGGTCGAAAAACCGCAATTCCTGGATGCGTCCCACTGCATTGGCGTCCGTTCGGGGTCGCGCCCGCCCACATCCACGACACGCTCCGGCGGGATCGGCCCGTCGGCCATGCCGATCTCCTCCCCGTAGTAGAGGAACGGCGTTCCGCGCAGGGTGAGGAGCATGAGCGCCGCCATCCGGGCCCGCTTTCGACCCCGCACGAGGTCGCCGTCGGGCGCATACCGGCTCACGGCTCGCGAGTTGTCGTGGTTCGACAGCGTGTAGTCGGGCCAGGCACCCTCCGGAAGGAGGCGTTCGAACGTCGCCACGACCCTGCGGAATGCCTCGGCGGACCAGGGCGCGCGCAGGAAGCTGAAGTTGAAGGCAAGGTGGAGCTCGTCGTTGCCTGACCCGTAGAAGCTGACGAGGCGCGCGGGGTCGAACAGAAAGACCTCGCCAACGGCCATGCGATCGTCGTACTCGTCCAGCAGCGCTCGCCAGGAGCGCAGGAGCGCGTGGAGCTCGGGCTCGTCCGCGGGTGGCATCAGATCGAGCACGCCAGGAATGTTCTCGACCGGGACGTGGCCGTGGAGCTCGCGCGGCTTCACGGTCCTGTGCGCCACGTCGATGCGGAAGCCGTCGACCCCCCGATCGAGCCAGAAGCGAAGGATCTCCTCGAATGCGCGGCGCACCCCGGGGTTCCACCAGTTGAGGTCGGGCTGCTCGGGGGTGAACGAATGGAGGTAGTACTGGCCCGTCCGGCGGTCCAGCGTCCACGCTCGGCCCACGGCGGGAAAGGCGCTGCGCCAGTCGTTGGGCGGCGCCCCATCGGCGGCGGGATCGGCCCACACGTACCAGTCCCGCCTGGGGTTGTCGCGAGACGCCCGCGACTCGAGGAACCACGGGTGCTGCCCCGAGGTGTGGTTCGGAACGAGGTCGACGATGACGCGGATGCCACGTTCGTGGGCCTGCCCGAGGAGCTCGTCGAAGTCGGCGAGCGTCCCGAAGCGCGGGTCGACGTCGCAGTAGTCGGCAACGTCATAGCCGAAGTCCGCCATCGGCGACGGATAGAAGGGCGACAGCCAGATGCCGTCGATGCCCAGCGAGTCCGGCGTCCCGTCGTTCAGGTGATCCAGCCGCGAGGTGATGCCGGCCAGGTCGCCGACGCCATCGCCATTGCTGTCCTGGAAGCTGCGCGGGTAGACCTGGTACAGCACGCCATAGCGCCACCAATCGCCAGGGGCAGGCCTGGGGGTCATTTCCCGAGAGGGTATCCGTCCAGGCTTCAGCGCGGGGATGCGGACGCCGATCGGGGATGTCGCCGCGGACCGTTGGCCCCTATGGACGACGCTTCTTCCAGTCCGACAGGATCTCGCGGGCCGCGTTCTGGCCGGGCTGGCCGGTGATCCCACCACCCGGGTGCGCGCCGGATCCGCAGAGATAGAGCCGCTCGAGCGGCATTCGGTGGCGCGCGTGTCCGAGGAGTGGCCGCCACAGGAAGAACTGGTCGAGGGACGGCTCGCCATGGAAGGGGTGGCCGCCCGCCAGCCCGTACTCGCGCTCCAGGTCGAGCGGCGTGAGGACCTGCCGCCCGACCACGAGGCCGCCGATGCCCGGGGCGAACTCCTCGAGCCTGCGGACGACGAGGTCGCCGAGGGTGTCGCGGCAGTCGTCCCACTCGTACTCGCGAAGCCGATAGGGCGTCCACTGCACGACGGCACTCATCACATGGCTGCCGGCCGGTGCCTGTGCGGTCAGTAGCGGATCGATCAGCGAAGGGATGGTTGCCTCGATGTAGGGCTGTGCCGACATTCGCCCGTACTTCGAGTCGTCGAAGGCGCGCTCCAGGTCGTCGATGCCCGTCGCGATCACGATCCGGCCCCGAAGCAGTTGCCGGCCCTCGTCGCCGGCCGCGGTGAAGCGGGGCAGCGCCGAGAGCGCCAGGTTCACTTTGGCGGTCGACCCGTGGCTTCGATAGTTGTTGGCCCGCCAGCCGAGCGTGGGGCCGACCTCGACGGGATCAAGGAGCCGGGTCAGCGTCGTCTTCGGGTCGAGGCCGGAGATGACGCACCTCCCGCCGATCTCCTCCCCGCCGGCGAGGACCACGCCGTTGGCCCGGCCGTTGACCGACGTGATGGCTGTCACCTCCGTTCCGGTCCGGATCTGCCCGCCGAAGGCCCTGAGCGAAGCGGCCAGGGCGTCGGCGACGGCACCTGGCCCGCCTTTCGCGAACACCGTCTGGCCCGGCGCGCCGCCGTCGTTGCCGGCCGAATCCGTCAGCAGTACGGCGGTGGTGCCCGCCGACCACGGGCCCATCGCCGTGTACTGGATGCCCCGCGACGCGATCAGCGCCCGAAGCGGGTCCGACTCGAACGCCTCGGCAACGAAGTCCGCGACGGCCATGGGCAGGACGCGCAGGGCGGTCCTCGCGTCGTGCTTGCCGAGCCCGCGGAACGACCGACCGAGTCGCAGCCCGGTGAGCGCGTCCCCCAGGGACGGTGAACGGATGTCGGGTGGGGTCGTCGCGGCGATCTCCGCGAGGAAGCGACCCAGCGAGCGCACCAGGCGATCGAAGGCCGGATAGCCCTGCGAATCATCGTTCGAACGACCGCGCAGGCCGTCGGCCGTTCGTGCGACGTCGGCCCACAAGGTGATCGCGGTCCCGTCCGGCTGGGGAGCGAAGACACGCACGTCGGGTGCCAGAAGCGAAAGGCCCTGCTCGCGCAACCGCAGGTCTCGAACGATCGAAGGCCGAAGCCGCCCGACCGTGTGGGCCGCGATGGGCCCGCGGAAGCCGGGGGCGATCTCACCCGTCTCGGCCGTCCCACCGACCAGGTCCCTCCTCTCGAGGACGAGGGTTCCGAGACCGGCCCGGGCAAGGTAGGCCGCGGTGACGAGTCCGTTGTGCCCGCCTCCGACGACGATCGCGTCCCAGGCGCCGCCCGTGGTCATGCGGCGCGCCGACGCTGGCTGCGGAGCACCTCGAGGGCCGCGAGCCGGCCGTTGGCGCCCATGATCCCCCCGCCCGGATGCGTGGCGGAGCCGCACAACCAGAGATCGCGAACCGGGCTCCGGAAGCGCGCGTAACCCGGCACCGGCCGGTTGAAGAACAGCTGCTCCAGCGACAGTTCGCCCTGGAAGATGTTCCCCTCGGTGAGGCCGAGCGTCCGTTCGAGGTCGAGTGGCGTGAGTACCTGGCGGCCGACGATGACCTCGCGAATGTTCGGCGCACGCTCGGCGATCGTGTCGACCACTGCGTCCCCGAACGCCTCCCGCTGGTCGTCCCACGTGCCCAGCGCCGGATCGAGGTGATACGGCGCGTACTGGATGAAGCAGCTGATGACGTGTTTGCCGGGCGGAGCCATCGACGGATCGACGAGTGTCGGAATGATCATGTCGATGTAGGGCCGGGTGCTGAAGCGCCCGTACTTCGCGTCGTCGTAGGCGCGTTCCATGTACTCGACGGAGGGGCTGAAGGAGATGGCGCCGCGGAGGTGCTCGCCGTCGCCCGGGAGGCACGTGAAGTCCGGCAGCCGATCGACGGCCAGGTTGACCTTGCCCGACGACCCACGGAACTTGAAACGGCGGACCTCGTCCTCGAAGGCCGGATCCAGCGTGCCGGGCTCGAGGAGGCCCAGGAAGGTCCGTCGCGCGTCCACCGATGAGAGGACGGTCGCGGCCTCGATCTCCTCGCCTGACTCCAGGGCGACACCGGTTGCCCGGCCGTTCCGCACCACGATCCGCGCGACGGGCGCCTCCGTCCGGATCTCCGCCCCCGCCGCCTGGGCGGCCGACGCGATCGCCATGGAAACGCTGCCCGTGCCGCCCTTCGGGATGCCCCAGGCGCGGAACGCGCCGTCGATCTCGCCCATGTAGTGGTGCAGCAGGACGTAGGCCGTGCCGGGCGAACGCACGCCCTGGAACGTGCCGATGATCCCCGACGCCGACATCGTGGCCTTGAGCGGATCGGTCTCGAACCACTGGTCGAGGAAGTCCGCGGCGCTCATCGTCATGAGCTGCACGAAGACGGCCTGCTGCATTTCCGGCAGCGACTGGAAGGTGCGAAGCAGGCCGGCCAGCGGCAGGAACTCGCGGGGGTCCCTTCCGGTTGGATCGGGCGGAACGATGCCCAGGATCGGCTTGATGAAGCGGGCCATCTCGACCATCAGCCGCCCGTATTCGTCATACGCCTCGGCGTCGACCTTCGACCAGCGACGGAGCTCCCGGATCGTGCGGCCGTGGTCGTTGACTCGCCAGAGATAGTCGCCATCGTGGGCTCCGCCGCGCGCGTGCCCGCTGCCCCAGGGCCCGCCGCCCTCGGGCAGCGGCGTGAACGTCCCGTCGAGCGGCAGGATGTCGAGGCCGTGGCGTGGCAGGTCCAGCTCGCGGATGATCTCGGGGCGCAACAGGCTGACAACATAGGAGGCGACGGAGAACCGGAACCCGGGCACGATTTCCTCAGTGACAGCCGCGCCGCCGAGGACGTGCCGGCGCTCGAGGACCAGCGTCCTGAGACCGGCCCGAGCGAGATAGGCCGCGCTGATCAGCCCGTTGTGGCCGCCGCCGATCACGACGGCGTCGTAGCGCTGGGTCACTGCTCGCTCCTCCGCCGGGGGGCAAGGTCAACCGCCGTCCGGCTCCGGAGCAGGGTACCCGAGCAGGCTCGCGTCGCGCCCATGGCAGCCCGCGGTGACACATTTGGCGCCGGCTCGGCTATCGTCGCCGCGGTAGACAGGAGGCAGACGTGAGCGATTACTCGGCTCTCGATCGGTACATCGACGAGCGCATGCCCAGGTGGACGGACGAGCTGGCCGAGTTCTGCAGCTTCCCATCCGAGTCGACTCAGCCGGACGGCCTCGCGGGCGCCGCCCGGTGGATCGAGGACCGTCTCAGGGCGCTCGGGGCCACCGTCGATGTCGTCCGCCTGCCGGAGAAGGACCGCGTGCCGCCGCTCGTCATCGGCGAGGTTGGCGACGGCCCCAGGACCCTCAACGCCGTTCAGCACTACGACGTCCAGCCGGCCGTGCCGTATGAGCTCTGGACGACGCCGCCGTACGAGCCGTCGGTTCGCGATGGGCGCCTCTACGCTCGGGGGGCCACCGACAACAAGGGCGAGCTGATGTCGCGCGTCTGGGGCATCGACGCCTACCTCGCCGCCGTCGGCCCTCTGCCGTGCAAGATCCGCTTCCTCGTTGAAGGCGAGGAGGAGTACGGCAGCGGCCACTTCGACGAGCTGCTCGATCTCCGCCCGGGCGTTCGCAAGGTCGACGGGGCGCTGATCGAGGGCGGCGGCATCGACCTGACCGGCCGACCCGAGATCGTGGGCGGCGTTCGGGGCATCATCGTGATCGAGCTCAGGGTCAAGTCGATCGCCTACGACGCCCACTCGAGCCTGGCGACCATCCTGCCCAGCGCACCCGTCCGTCTGACCCAGGCGCTTGCGACGTTCTGGGATCGAGACGGGCGGCCGGCGGTCGATGGCTTGACCGACGGCGTCCTCCCGCCGACGCCCCGCCAGCTGGCGGTTGTCGACGCTACCCCGACCGAGGACCTCGCCGAGCTCCGTCGTGAGTTCGAGATCGAGGGGTTCCTGGCCGGCATGAACGATCGGGAGGCCGTCCGGGCCATGGCGTTCAATCCGACCTGCAACGTGCAGGGCCTGTGGTCGGGCTTCATCGGCCCGGGCGCGAAGACGATTACGCCGGCGGAGGGGCACGTCCGGCTCGACATCCGGCTGGTGCCCGACCAGGATCCGGAGGTCATCGTTGCCAATCTCCGTGCGCATCTCGATCGCCGCGGATTCACCGACGTCGAGATGCTTCCGGGCGCGGAGATGGAGCGCGCCTACTGGACAACCCCCGACGACCCGCTCCTCGACGCGGCCGAGCGGGTCTCAGTGGAGGTGTTTGGCCGGCCGGCCAAGCGGCGCCTGTCGCTCCCCGGGACCGCGCCGATGTGGCAGGTCTGCGGCCGCGATCGAGTCCGGATGACAAGCCTCGGTGGCGGGCACGACGACTGCAGGGCACACGCACCCGACGAGAACTACCGGCTCGACCTGGCGGCAAAGGCCGCGCAGGTAACCGCCCGCTTCGTCGACGCGTTCGCGGCCATCGATGACCAAGCCGCGGCCGCGGCGCGGCCGGCCGCCGCCGGTGCCAGGGAAAGCCGCGGGTGAGCGTCGGAACGCCGTTCCATCCGCGGACCGCGCCCCTCAACCGGAAGCTGCAGTGGCGCGAGTGGTCCGGCTACTACGCGTCCTCGGCGTACGCGGACGCCCCCGACATCGAGTACAACGCGATCCGCCAGGCCGCCGCGCTGATCGACGTTTCGCCGCTGTACAAGTACCAGGTGTCGGGCCCTGACGCCACCCGGCTGATCGACCGCGTCATCACCCGCGACGCGACGAAGCTCAAGGTCGGGCAGGTCTACTACACGCCGTGGTGCGACGAGGACGGCAAGGTCGTGGACGACGGGACGATCCACCGGCTCGACGAGCTCAACTACCGGTGGACCGCCGCCGATCCGAACCTGCGCTGGCTCCGGCTCAACGCGCGTGGTCTCGATGTGACGATCGAGGACGTCTCGGAGCGGGTCGCGGCAGTCGCGCTGCAGGGGCCCGCGTCGCGCGAGGTCCTGGAGGCGGCCACGGGTGAATCCTTCGCCGACCTGCGCTACTTCCGGAGACGACCGTCGCGTGTCGGCCGAACGGCCATCGACGTGAGCCGCACCGGGTACACGGGTGACCTCGGCTACGAGCTGTGGGTCGACGCGAACAGCGCGCCCAGGCTGTGGGATGCGCTGGTCCGGGCCGGCCGACCCTTCGGGTTGCGGCCGGCCGGGATGCTCGCACTCGACGTGGTGCGGCTCGAGGCCGGCCTGATCCTGATCGAGGTCGACTACACGAGCTCACGCCACGCCATGAGCAGCGAGCAGGCGTACTCGCCATTCGAGATCGGGCTGGGCCGATTGGTCGACCTTGCCAAGCCCGGGAACTTCGTCGGCCGTCGGGCGCTCGAACGGGAGCAGGCGGCCGGTGGCCCGGCGCGGCGTCTGGTCGGCCTCGAGCTCGACTGGCCGGGCATCGAAGCCCTCTACGCGGCCCATGGTCTCCCGCCCGCAGCGCCGATGACGGTCTCGCGATCGCCGGTACCGGTGTTCGCCGACAGCCGGCGTCACATCGGTCGCGCGACGAGTACGGGCTGGAGCCCGATCCTCAAGAAGCCCATCGCGCTCGCCTCCGTGCCGCCGGCCTTCGAGCGGCCGGGCACGCGGGTCGGGGTCGAGTGGACCGTGGAGGGTCGCCGCGGCGTCGTCGACGCGCTGGTTACCGGCCTGCCATTTCTCGACCTGCCGCGGAAGCGGGCCTGACGAGCTCGGGGTCGACCCGGAACACGGAGCGAACCTGGTCCCCCGTCAGCACGTGATCCGGAGGACCGTCGCCAACCACTCGGCCGCCGTCGAGGAGAACCAGCCGCGGGAAGAAGTGCCCGGCCAGACCAAGATCGTGGAGGACCGCCACGACCGTGATGTGGTCGCGCTCGTTCAGGTCCACGAGGAGTTCCATGACCTGGACCTGGTGACCGAGGTCCAGATGCACGGTCGGCTCGTCGAGCAGAAGGACGGGCGCCTGCTGGGCCACGGCCATCGCGAGCAGCACGAGCTGGCGCTCGCCGAGCGAGAGCTCCCGCGCATCGCGGCCGAGCAGATGGCCGAGACCGACGCGTTCGATCGCCGCGCCGATCGCCGCGCGGTCCGCGGGCCGCTGTCCACGCCACGGATCCTCGTGGGGCAGCCGGCCCAGCCCCACCACGTCCTCGACGGTCATCGCGAACGGCAGCGCGGCGAGCTGGGGAACGACCGCAAGCTGGCGTGCGACCTCCGGTCGCGGGATCGTTGCGACGTCCTTTCCGAGCAGGGTTGCCTGGCCCGTTCGCGCCTGCAGGAGGCCTGCGATCACTCGCAGGACGGTCGACTTGCCGGCACCGTTGGGTCCGATGAGCGCAACACGCTCGCCCTGCCGGATCGCGAGGGTCAGGTCGTGCAGGACGTCCACGCGCCGGTAGGCGGCGCCCACCGACCGGAACTCGACCGCCAGGTCCCGAGCCTCGGACGTGTTCGCGTCAGCCAGCGGAAGGGCGCTCACAGCTCGTACCCGGTGCGAACGCGGCGGAGCATCACGAGAAAGAACGGTGCGCCGACCACGGCCGTGACCACGCCAACCGGGATCTCCCCGAGCAGTCGAGCGACCAGATCGGCGAACACGAGCAGGCTGGCGCCGGCGAGCGCCGACAGCGGGAGCACGAGCCTTGCGTTCGGGCCGACCGCCAGCCGAACGAGGTGC
>DASXSA010000089.1:0-1770 GCA_036506235.1 Candidatus Limnocylindrales bacterium
GAAGCCGCCGCGGATGGGCCGCGTTGAGGATGGCGAGTCGATCGACCACCTCGGGGTGGTTCATCCCCGTGGTCCAGGCGATGCTTCCGCCCCAGTCGTGGCCGACCAATAGCGCGGACTCGGCACCGAGTTCTCCGATGAGGCCGCGGATGTCGGCGGCGAGCAGGTCGACGGCGTACGCTTCGAAGTCCTCTGGCTTCGATGACAGGTTGTAGCCACGCGTGTCGGGGGCGACCACCCGAAAACCCGCCGCCACGAGCGGCTCGATCTGAAGCCGCCAGCCGAACCAGAACTCCGGGAAGCCGTGGAGCAGAACAATCAGTGGCCCCTCACCGGCCTCGACGTAATGCAAGCTCTGATCGCCGATCTGGGCATAACCCTCCCGAAGCTCGGTCCCGACGTCAGGGAGCAGACTGGTGGTCATCATGAGGACCTCCGTGGTAGGCGACTTGGGCGCGAGACTACACCTGGCCGGGCCATCGAGCGAGCGCACGACCTGACTGATGTGGACAGCGGTCCGGCCATCACTCCGCTCGCTGAAGCCAACCGGCGCGTCGTGGGTGCGCGTGCGGGCCCACTGCTCCGTCCAGTAAGCCCGCACCTCGTCCTTGCCGTGCAGCCTGCCAGCGTCGCCGTCGGGCCAGTCGACGTCGTCGCTGATCAGTGCCACCAGGCCTCGATGTCTTGGCTGTTGTAGGCCGCATACGCCTGGAGTAGGAGTTCTCGGTGGTTCGCTTGCAGGCCAGTGGTCGCCGGTCACAGCGCGAGGATCAGGTCGCGTACGACGGCGGGCTGGGAGAGGAAGGGGTGGTGGCCGGCGTCGAGTTTCACGACGCTGCCCGCCCGGCAGGCGAACGCGCGCTGCAACTCGGCGGGGGTGCCCTGGTCGTCGGCGCAGACGAGGTACGTCGACGGCACGTGCTGCCAGGCCGCTGACTGCACCGGCTGCTCGAGGACCGCCAGGCTCTGGCGGGCCGTCTTGTCCATGGCCTCTCGCTGGATCTCCGGGTCGCAGTCCTGCAGGAACGTCTCGGCCAAGGCGTCCGGTCGGACCGTGAAGGTGCCGCCCTCGGGGTCGATGTCGAGGAACGGCGCGGGCTCCTCCGCGCCGAACGAGGAGAGGCTCTGCCCGACCTCGGGCAGGTAGCTGGAGACGAGCAGCAGATGGCGCACGGCCTCGACGCGCGCCGCTGCCTCCGCGGTGACGATCCCGCCGTAGCTGTGGGCGACCACCACGGTCGGCTCGTCACTCGCGGTCAAGACGTGCCGGACTGCGGCGATGTCCTCGGCCAGCCCGGGTCCTCGCGCATCCGCCGGCTCACCCGTCTCGCCGCAGCTCGGCAGGGCGGGCGCCTCGCTGGCGACGCGCCGCTCGGCCAGCAGCTCCCCGGTTCGGTGCCACCACCACGATCCGTCCCTCACGCATGCCCCGTGCACGAAAACGATCCTCATCATGTCCTCCTCGCCGGTGTCGATCTACTGTCGAGCTACAGTAGACGTACCGATCGTTACGTGAAAACAGAGACGATGGGCAGACAGCGCCAGCCACAGATCAGGCAGCGGCTCCTCGACGCGTGCACCGACCACGCGCTCGAGCACGGGCTCCCGGACCGGCTTGGCCCGCTGGCCGCCGCGGCGGGCACGTCGAACCGGATGCTGATCTACCACTTCGGGACCCGTGACGGACTGCTCCGCGAGGTCCTCGGACAGGCCCGCCGGCGCCAGGTCGAGGCCTTCACCGACCTCATTCGCCTGCGAACCGACGAGCCC
>DASXSA010000090.1:0-2152 GCA_036506235.1 Candidatus Limnocylindrales bacterium
CGGGGTCGAGACCGATGCCGACGGCAAGGCGAGCGTCACCCTCGACGTCACGGTGCCGACCTCGGCAAGTGACGGAACCTCGAAGCTGAGCGTGGTCGCCACGGCTGGAGGCCTGCGCTCCGTCCTGCCGGTAACCGTTCAGGTGAGCGCTTCCGTGGCCGGTGACGTCACGCTGACCAGCGACGTTCCCTCGCTGAAGGGGGCGTCCGGGACCACCTTCACCTTCAACCTGACCCTGACCAACGACAGCGCGCAGGACCTCACCTTCGCGGTGAACGCGGTCGGCCCCGACGGCTGGGAGGTCACTTCAACGCTGACCGGCCAGGCGCAGGCGGCCAGCGCCGTGGTCAAGGCCAGCAGCTCGGCGGCCGTCTCGGTCTCCGCCAAGCCCCCGACCGATGCGGCGCCCGACACCTACCCGATCGACGTCAAGGCGACTGTCGGCGCTCGCACGATCGACGCCCAGCTGACGGTCGAAGTGACCGGCACGACCGCCCTGACCTTGAGCACGCCGGATCAGCGGCTGAGCAACTCTGGCTCGGCTGGCAGCTCGATCACCCAGCAGCTGGTGGTCACCAACGACGGGACCCAGCCGCTCAAGGGAGTCGTCGTCTCGGCCACCGCCCCCACCGACTGGACCGTCACCTTCAGCCCTTCGGCAACGATCGACACCATCGCGGCCAACGCCAGCTCTACCGTCACCGCCACCGTTGTCCCGTCGAACGACGCGATCGCCGGCGACTACGTGGTGACCTTCTCGGCGAGGGGTGCCGACGCCAACGGGTCGGTCGACATCCGGATGACGATCGAGACCTCACCGCTCTTCGGGTTCGTGGGGCTGGCGCTGATCGCGCTCGTGTTGTTCGGCCTGTGGTGGGTCTTCCAGCGGTACGGACGCCGGTGACCTCCGCCGGCGAGCCGCCGATCGTCGCCGCCGGGCTGACGAAGCGCTACGGGGACCTCCTCGCGGTCGATTCGCTCGATCTCGAACTGCGCCGCGGCGAGATCTTCGGCCTGCTCGGGCAGAACGGCGCCGGCAAGACGACCACCATCCTCATGCTCCTGGGCCTGACCGAGCCGTCCGGCGGCACCGCCCGTGTGATGGGCCTTGACCCGGCGCGGGACGCGCTGCGCGTGAAGCGCCAGGTCGGCTACCTGCCGGACAGCGTCGGCTTCTATGGGGACCTGACGGGTCGCCAGAACCTGCGCTACACGGCACGCCTCAACGGGCTGCGCGGCGCGGACGGCGAGGCGCGGATCGAGGAGGCGCTCGGCCAGGTCGGGCTGACCGACCGGGCGGACGGCCGAGCCGATACCTACTCCCGCGGCATGCTCCAGCGCCTCGGCATCGCCGATGCCCTCATCAAGGACCCCGACATCCTGATCCTGGACGAGCCGACGGCGGCGATCGACCCGATCGGGGTGGTCGAGATCCTCCAGCTCCTGCGCGATCTCGTCCACCAGCGCCGCGTGACCGTGCTCCTCTCGAGCCACCTCTTGACCCAGGTCCAATCGGTCTGCGACCGTGTGGGCATCTTCGCTGCGGGGCGCCTCATCGGCCTCGGCACCGTCTCCGAGCTGGCAGCCCGCTTCGGCAACGACACCGGCCACGTCGAGGTCACCTTCGAGGGCGAAGGGGCCGGTGACGCGGAAGCCATCTCGGCATTCCTTGGCAGCATCCCGCAGGTTGACCGCGTCGCGCCGGCCGAAGCTCCCGGTGCCCCGTGGACGCTGGACGTCCGACCGGCCAGCGCCGGACGCCAGGTGCGCGAGGCGGTCCTGGCCGGCGCGGCCCGCGATGGGCTGGGGCTGACCGCGATCCGCTCCACCGAGCCCTCACTCGACGACATCTATCGCGCGGCGCTGCGCGAGGCAGGACTGCACCGCCAGGCAGAGCCGGCGGAGCCGGCGGAGGCCGTGGCATGACCGCGGTCGACGCGACGACATCGGCGCAGGCGGCCGAGCCGCCCCGGACCGTTCCGAGCAACGGCTGGCTGGTCGTCGCGGCCAAGGAGTTCGCCGATCACGTGATGAGCGTCCGATTCATGGTGCTGCTCATCGTCCTGGGCCTGGCGGCGGGGATCCCGCTCTTCCTGGCGACCCAGCGGATCCACGAGCTCGCATCGCAGGTCAGCGGGGCGCAGGCCGTCTT
>DASXSA010000091.1:0-16755 GCA_036506235.1 Candidatus Limnocylindrales bacterium
CTTTGCAACCGCGGTGGCCAGGGTGACGCCGCCAACGATGCCCATGGCGAACGCCGTGACGATCAGCAAGCGCGACCAGGTCGCAATTCGTGCTCGATCGGCGCCAGGGATGGGCGCAACTGCTGCAGACATCTCGTGTCCCTCCTTCGATAAACCGATCCGGTGGTGACCTGCTGGCTTCGCCCGGGAGCCCCTCGCGGCTGATGCCTTCAGCAGCAACCGGTTGCGGGGCTGCCGAATCGTGATCCTGACCCGGCTGCCGGGGTAGCTCAGCGGTTACCCGTGAGATGTCCGCTCGGCTACGGGCGGTGTGTCTCTCGTCCTGGCAACCGACTGTCCGCCAGTCGCCGGCAGCTGCAGGCCGAGCCCGTCGGATCGGCCGACGTGACTCGTCCTCGAGTCAGGAACCTCGAGCAGCGAGCGCGGCGGCGCTCGCGTTCGCACGAACTTGGAGATCTAGATGAGGGGTGCCCCTTCGAACTGACTCCCGGCGGAATCGCGAGGGGCCGGCGCCCGGTTACCTCGCCCGGGCGGCTCGGCGAGAACCGGCCCTTCGGTGCGCCGAAGTCGATCCGGTACCATCCGGGCGATGTTCGAACGGACCGCCCTGGAGGACGGACCGCGCGTGATCAGCGCGCGGTTGGCGGGCGCGCGGTCCGTTTCCGTGGCCGCTTACGTGCTCGCTGGCTCGCGCCTCGAATCGCCCGACCAGGCCGGTGTGGCCCACTTCATGGAGCACCTCACCTTCAAGGGCACGGCGGCCTTCCCGTCGACCCGCGCGATCTCCGAGGCCATCGAGGGCGTGGGCGGGAGCTTCAACGCGGCGACAGATCGTGAATCGACCGTGTACTGGGTCCGCGTGCCGGCCCGCGAGCTCGACCGGGCGATGGCCGTCCTTGGCGAGCTGATCGTGCGGCCGACGCTCTCCGATCGCGAGATCGACAACGAGCGGAACGTGATCATCGAGGAGATCCGCTCGTACCTCGACGACCCCGCCGAGTACGCGCAGATCCTCTTCCAGCAGGCCATGTTCGGACCAGGCGCGCTCGGGCGCGAGATCTGCGGTGACGAAGCCGGGATCCGAACGCTCCCGGAGGGGACGATCCGCGACTTCTGGGCACACGCCTACCGGCCGGCGAATGTGGTCATCGCGGTAGCCGGTGACCTTGCCCATGACGCGATCGTCGAGCGGGCCGACCGAGCGTTCGGTCGCGGCAACGGTGTCATTGGCGCCTTCGAACCCGCGCCGGGCCTGCCGGCAGGCGAGCGGGTCCTGCTCGGGCACAGGGATGCGAGTCAGGCGCACCTGGTCGTCGGCGTCCCGGCGCTGCGCCGCGATCATCCCGATGCCTGGACGCTGGGTGTCCTGAACGGTGTCCTCGGCGACGGGATGAGCAGCCGTCTATTCCTCTCGGTCCGCGAAGAGAAGGGCCTCGCGTACGACGTCGGTTCGGGAGTCGTCGACTACGCCGACGCAGGCGCTCTGGCAGTCTCTGCCGGCGTCGACCCCGCCCAGCTCCGCCCGGCGCTGGTCGCCATCCTCGACGAGCTGGCACGACTCCGCGATGAGCCCGTTCCAGCTGAGGAGCTGGCCAAGGCGAAGGCATACATCTCCGGTGGTCTCGAGCTGCGGATGGAGGAGACCCGCCATCTCGCCTCGTGGGTCGGTGGCCAGGAGGCGTTGCACGAGCGAGTACTCACGCTCGACGAAGCGCTCGCGGCGGTTGCGGCCGTCACACCGAAGGAAATCCTGAGGGTGGCCGGCGAGCTCTTCGTCGACGAGAGGCTCAGGCTGGCCGTCGTCGCTCCGGCCCGACGGGGTCGTGGCCTGGACGCCGCCCTCAGATTGCCCGGTGGCAATGACTGACGAGCATGAAGAGCCGGCCTCCGGGACCGAGGCGGGCGATGGCGGCACGAGCGAGGCTTTCGGGGATGACACAGAGACGGCTACCGCCACGGCCGTCGCACCGAGGCCACGCGAGCGCAAGGTCGACCTGCGGCTCGCCCGGTTGCATCTGCGGATGGGCTCGCACGAGCTGGCGCGCGCCGAGCTCGAATCACTCGCCGGCTGGGGCGAGCTCGACGACGAGTCTCTGCTCGACCTGGCCGAGGCGCGCTGGCGGACCGGTGACCTCGAAGGGGCCGGCGACGCTGCGCGTGCGTACCTCGCCACCGGCCGCGAGGACGTCCTTGGGCTGGTGATTGCCGCGGAGGCCATCGCGGCCATGGGTCGCCCTGGCGAGGCGCGGCGACTCGCGGGTCGGGCGCTCGAGCGCGCCGAAGTGCCGCTCGACCGCTTGTTCGCGGGAATGCCGAAGAGCGCCGTATGGCCGCATGACCCGTCTGATCCCGGCGAGCAGGCTGGAACCCTCTTCGGGGGCGGAACGGCTAACGCTCGCGGCGGTGCCGCGACGGCTGCGCACCGGCACGCTGGCATTCCGGGCCCCGAAACCGGGCTCGGGTTGTGGGAAAGCCATCGCCACGATCTCCATCCGGTCTCGACGTCGATCGATGCGCCGGCCGAGCTCGAGGCCGGACGCGAGCTCCTGGCCTCCGGCGACTTCGACCGTGCCGCCATCAGGCTCGCGGTCGCGCTCCGGGCGAGCCCCGTCCTCGCTCCGGCGGTGCTCGACGCGATCCCGGCGGAGCCCAACCCGGCCTTGCAGTTGGTGCGCGGAGACGCGTTCCGCTCGCTCGGGCACGACAGTGACGCTCAGCGCGCCTATGCCCTGGCCCTCGCGGGGCTCTCCGAGGATGAGCGCGGCGGTGAGGTTGGCGAGGGGTCGGACGGTCACGAAGCGCCACTCGACGCATCGTGAACGAACGCACGCTCGTCCTGATCAAGCCCGACGCCGTCCAGCGCTTGCTGGCGGGTCGCATCCTCAGCCGGTTCGAGGAGCGCGGGCTCAGGATCGTCGGCCTCAAGCTGGTGCACGTTGACCGGTCCCTGGCCGACCGCCACTACGCGATCCATCGCGAGAAGCCCTTCTTCGGCAGCCTCGTCGCATTCATCACCTCCAGCCCGCTCGTGGCGGTCGCGCTCGAGGGCCCAAACGCGATTTCCGTCGTGCGGACGATGATCGGTTCGACGCGGCCGCACGAGGCGGCGCCGGGCACGATCCGCGGTGACTTCGCGATCGAGACGGTGCTCAACCTCGTGCACGCGTCCGATGGCGCTGAGACCGCGAAGTCGGAGCTCGAGCTGTGGTTCGAGCCGGGCGAGCTGGTCGCCTACGACCGCGCGCTCGATCCCTGGACGATCGCCCCGGCGGACTAGGTCTTTCGCGGCCCCCGGGCTCAGGCGCTCGAGCCGCCAACCAGGTGGCGGCGACTATCGGGCGGCGTCGAGTGCCGAGCTGACGCGTGGCCCCTCCGCGCTGAGTGATGCCGTGCCCCAGCCACCCAGCGCGCCGACCAGTGCCATGAACGACAACGCGAGCACGAGTGCCGCGGCAATGAACGACTGGTTGAGCTCGATCGCGGGGACGATGACCCTCGGAAGAGTGCGGGCCGCGGTCGCGATCGTCACTCCGGATCGCCTCGACCAGACGGCGAGGTCGCGAAAGAGCGGTTCGCCGGCCTCGCGCGCCCATTCCAGCCATCGCCGGATCCGGTCCAGCCAGGGCGACCACTGGGAAGCCGGTGTCCCACGAGATTGCGCGTCCGCCCCTGTCGGGCGCCTGCGTACAGGCTTCCGTCGTTCGGCCGGACCGCGGGCGGGCTCTACCGCCGACGGATCCCGCAATCGCCCTTCCACCCCGGCCGGCCAGCGCGGTCGATCGTCGAGCGCGTTGAGGGCCGCCGCCCCGGGGGAGCCGATCCCGACCGCGAGCAGTCGGGCGTAATAGATGACCGCACCGATTGCACCCGCGATCAGGACCCAGCGGAATGGCCCCTCTGACGTGAGGCGGATCAGGTCCATCCGCGACTCGTAGGATGCGACGCCGGGCCAGCCGATCGTCGCGACCGCGATCACCAGGAGGGCGAGGGCCAGCAGGGGGGTGCGCCGCGCCCACCCGCGAAGCTCGCGGAGCCGTCGCGTGCCAAAGCGTCGACGCACGGCCAGTGCCCATGCCGCAAAGGCGGATTTCGCGAGGGCGAAGACGACGATCCATGTCAGGGCCGGCGCCCAACTCGCCCCATCCAGCGCGGCAAACGCGAGAATGACGAACGCCGCGTCCTGCACGATCGAGTAGGCGACCACGTGCTCGATGTCCTCCTGGATCCAGGCCGCGAACCCGCCCAGGAGCAAGGTAACCGTGGCGACACCAACGACCAGCGCACGCTCCATCGGCAACGCCAGCGGGGCCGGCGCGAGTGGGACGAGGGCGGTGTTCAGCCAGGCCAGCCCGACGACCGCAAAGAACGCAGGCCCCCAGGCCATGAGCAGCGGCAGTGCCAGCTCCGGTGCCGCATCCGAAACTCGCGCGGCCCAGACGTGGAACGGAACGGCACCGAAACGAATCGCGACTCCCATGGCGATGGCCAGATAACTGAGCCCGAGCACGACTGGCTCCGCCGCCAGTGGGCCGAGCGGGCGATCGACCCAGGCCGCCGCAAGCAGGCCCAGGACGCCCGCGATGGCGACGGCGCGCAGCTCGCGCCCGCCGATGTTCACGGCGCGCGTCGTGGCCGGAAAGCTGACCGTGACGATGACCCCGAACAGCCCCGCGGCAATTGTTGCGGTGATCGCCGGAACGGGGTCGCCCAGGGCAAGGGCCGCACCGCCCGCGCCGAGCGCAACCAGCGATGCTCCGGCGAGGTCCGGGTGCCAGCCGCCGGTCATGCTCAGGAGGCAGAGCAGCAACGAGCTTGTGCACGCCAGCGCGAGAAACGTCCGCTGGAATGCGCTGCCAACGATCGTGCTGTCGGCCAGATCGAGGCTGTCGCCAGGGGTGATCAGCAGGGCGGCAGCAGCCGCCGCCAGCAGCCCAACCAGCCCGATCGCGAACGAGGATGCCGAATACCGGCGGGTCATCAGCGAGGCCGCGCCGAAGCCGAGGGAAACCACCAGAAAGAGCAGAACGCTCATCCGGCAGGGAGGTCCACGCCTGCGCCGGCCGCGCTTATCGGGCGTCGACGTGGTCCATCCGTCGACGCTGACAGCTCCGCGGCCTGGACCGCGAGGAACGCCACGACCGCCGAGATGCCGACCACGACGCCGCTGATGACGAGTTCCTCGAGGGCGACCGGCGTGCCCCCAAGGCTGACGCGGATCAGCGAGCTGGCCAGGAGCAGCAGGATGAGCCCATGACCGAGCCGGACCAGGTCGCGTGCGAACACGATCGGCAGGACGGTCAATGTCGCCAGCGCGAAGCCGGCCGCGGCCGAGGCCGCGGGTCCCAGGGCCGGCGCGCCAAGCCCGATCGTCCCCCAGCCGACGACGAAGCCGGCCGCCGCCGCCAACGCTTCGACCGGCCAGCCGACCGTCGAGCCGCGGCCAACCGGTACCTCGGCCCGGCTGCCGATCCACAGCAGGTAGCTCGCCAGGCTCGCGGCAACAAGCCGCGCCGCGAGGGGCAGGGGACCGGGCAAGGGATCGGCGACGAACGGGGCGCCCACGAGCGCGATGGTCATCCCCAGGAGGACCACGCGAGGCTCGCGCGCCGAGACTGCGACGACGCCGCCGATTGCTACTCCGATGGCAGTCGCCGCGAGCAGGAGGCTCACGGAGCGGCCGAGGAGAGCTCCGGGTGGGGCGGTGTCGGCAGGAGTCCGAACGTGTTGAACGGCCAGTAGCGCAGCCAGGCGCGCCCGATGACGGACTGCAGACCGATCGGGCCGAAGACTCGCGAGTCGGCCGAGCTCATACGGTGGTCGCCCAGCACGAACAGGTCACCCTGGGGGACCGCCCAGGTCTTCTGGTTGGGGTTCGGCGGAACGGTCGGTTGGGGGTTGCCGTCCTCGTCCTTGAAGACGTACGAGCTCTCGTCGAGCTTGTGGCCGTTGACGTACACGAACCCGTCATCGCGGATCTCGACCTTGTCCCCGCCCACGCCGATCACGCGCTTGATGTAGGGCACGCCGTCCGGGCTGGCGAACTGCTCCGGCGGGGTGAAGACCACGATGTCACCGGTCTTGAAGGAGTCGAAGCGGGGGGTCAGCTTGTCGACGAGGATGTACTGGTCGGGCTCGAGCGTGTGCTCCATCGATTGCTGCTGAACCCGGTACGGCGAAGCGATGAACGTGTTGATGACGAGGTAGATGACTGCCGTCAGGACGAGGGTTTCGATGACCTCGAACAGGCACCCAAACGGGCGTTTGCTCACAAGTCCGGGAGTATAGGGTCTGTGTTATCGTCCCGCCCCGTGTCCCACCCGACCCTTCAAAGGCCGTCTGCGCGTGCCCTGAACCGGGTCCGGGAGAGGCACTGAGATGCGCCGGATCATCGAGGTCGGGAGCGCGCTCGTGGCCGTCATGGCACTGGGTCTCGTCCTGTACAACGCCACGCTCGTCGACCGCCGCCCGCCGACGCTCGACCGCGTGGCGCTGAGCCTCCCGGCCGGCGATGCGCACACCGGACAAACGCTGACGGCGATCGACCTCGAGTTCAGCGAGCCGGTTCAGCCGAGTTCGGTCGAGAACAGATTCAGCGTCAGCGTGGTCAATCCGCCGACGCCCGGTCCTGTTACCGGCACGTTCTCCTGGAACGGCCCCAAGACGTCGGCGATCTTCACACCGTCCGCGAAGCTGACCGAGTCGACGCAATTCAAGGTCTCGTTAGTGGCCGGGTTCCAGGACCTCTCCGGTAATGCGGCGTCGGCGGCGCCCGACTTCATCTTCAAGACGGTCGGCCCTCCTGTCGTGGCAGCGATCGATCCTGCCGAGGGCGCGCAGCAGGTCGCGGTCGACCACCAGGTCAAGATCACATTCGACCGGCTGATGGACACCGGCAAGGTGGAGGCCGCGCTGCACATCTCACCGACGACCGACCATCAGGCCAGCTGGGCGGGCGCGGTCCTGACGCTGAGCTTCGCCTCGGGAATGCAGTTCGCCACCGAGTACACGATCTCGATCGACAGCTCAGCGGTCGATGAAGGAGGGGGCCATCTCGCCCCGTTCACGGCCTCGTTCACCACCGTCGCGGCCGGCCTCAAGCCGATTGCCACCGTGCCCGCCCCGAACGTGGCCGGCGCCAGCATCCGCAGCCCGATCGCGATCATCTTCGACGGGCCGGTCGATCCCGTATCCGTCGCCGACTCGCTCCGGATCACCCCGTCCGTGCCTGGATCGATCAGCGTCGAGTCGCTCCCGGACGACAGCTCGACGCGTCCGGCCAACGGCCCCAGCTCGAGCCCCGCTCCTGGACAGGTGCTGCGGTTCTCTCCATCCGCACAGCTCGCACCTCACACGACCTACACCGTCACGCTCGCGGCGACCGTCCGGCGCCTGGGCGATCCAGGCCAGGTCGCGGCGCCCACGGCCTGGACGTTCACGACCGGCCAGACCACCACGTCCGCCCAAAACCAGATCGCGTTCCTGAGCGACCGGGGCGGCATCCGCAACCTCTGGCTGATGAACCCGGATGGCAGCAACCCCCGCCAGGTCACGAGCGAGCTCGTGCCGGTCACCGGGTACGACGTCAGCCCTGATGGCGGAACGATCGCCTACGCCGCCGGAGGCGTGGTCCACGTGACGAAGACGGACGGGTCCGACGCGCGAACCATTGGCGGAACGCACTGGGATTACAGCCCGACCTTCTCGCCCGACGGCCGCTCGTTGATCGTGGCGCGGCGTGGGGTCGACGGCAGCGACGCAGGGTTCTGGACCGTGCCGCTCCCCGGCGCGGGCGATGATCGAGAGCGCCAGATCCTGACCTCGGGAGCGCCGCCGATCGGATCGATCGGGAGCGATGGCGATGGGCTGAGCACATCTTCGTCGGTCGACCCCTGGTTCCAACGGGTCGCTTTCGCGGGCGACAGCAGGACGGTGCTGATCGTCGGCGGCGACGGGCAGGCGTCGCTGGTCGACCTCCAGGACGCGACGGCCGCCCCGATTCCCGTTGACCTGCGGGTCGACTCCGTTCCCGTCTGGGTGGCGGCGGAGGCCAGCTTCGTGGCCACGGGGACCCAGCTGTCGGGTTCGAATCCGGCGCCCGGTGTCTGGCGCGTCCAGGTCACCGGCACGGTCGCCCGGCTGAGTGACAGCCTCGGCCCGGCCTGGCCCGACGGCCGGGGTGACCTGGTCGTCCTGCGTGGCCAGGGCGCTGGCGCCTCCGAGGCGGAACCGCTGCATGCAACGTATGTGCCGCAGGGCAGCGGAACGCCGGTGCCCTTGACGACGGATGCGACCTTGTCAGATCGGTCGCCGACGTTCTCGCCGACCGGCGATCAGATCCTGTTCCTGCGAGTGCCCGCCAGCCAGCTCGACCGGTCCGGAGGCATCTGGGTCGTTCAGCCCAGCGGCCACGGCCTTCGCCAGCTCACGACCGACGGCGCCTATCCGCGCTGGTTGCCGTGATGGTGTTTTGATAGACTCCCCGTCGGCCTGCGCGGGCTCGCACCAACCTCGTCCGCCCGCCCGACTGCCTGCATTTCCCGGGCATTTGCCGAGACATCGCCTGCGCCCCACGCCCTCGGCACCCGGTGGTCTCAGGAGGAAACCAACAGCGTGATAGACGCCACTGCCCTCCAGCTGATCATCCCGATCGCCGGGATTGCAGCGGTTCTCTTCGCGCTGTACCTGGCCCGCGACGTCCTGAGCCGCGACGCCGGCCCGACGGAAATGCAGGACGTCGCCGGCACGATCTATGAGGGCGCAGTGGCCTTCATCC
Organism: Candidatus Limnocylindrales bacterium; assembly: GCA_036506235.1. Classification (GTDB taxonomy): domain Bacteria; phylum Chloroflexota; class Limnocylindria; order Limnocylindrales; family CSP1-4; genus CF-16. The sequence continues at coordinate 8,774 of DASXSA010000091.1, forward strand.
GCCGCCAATACACAACCATTGCGGCCCTGGCGATCGTCGGCTCTGTTGTGATCGGAGTGGTCATCGCGATCTTCGAGACCCGCGACGTCGCCGACACGAGCATCTACGGCACCGAGCTCGGGATCCGCACCGGGATCGCCTTCCTCGTGGGCGCCGCGTGCTCGATGGCGTCCGGGATCATTGGCATGTTCATCAGCGTGAAGGCGAACGTCCGAACCGCGTCGGCGGCACGCCGCAGCCTCGTCGAAGCCGTCCAGGTTGCCATGCGCGGTGGTGCGGTGTCGGGCTTCCTGGTCGTCGCGCTGTCGCTGCTTGGTGTCTACCTGGTCTTCGTGGCGTCGGGCGGCCTGGAGCACCCCGAGCAGGCACCGTTCCTGATCGTCGGCTACGGGTTCGGGGCGAGCTTCGTCGCCCTCTTCGCGCAGCTCGGCGGCGGCATCTACACGAAGGCCGCCGACGTTGGCTCGGACCTGGTCGGCAAGGTCGAGGCCGGCATTCCCGAGGACGACCCCCGGAACGCCGGTGTCATCGCGGATCTTGTTGGCGACAACGTGGGCGATTGCGCCGGCCGTGGTGCCGACCTCTTCGAATCGACTGCCGCCGAGAACATCGGCGCGATGATCCTGGGCGTCGGGGTGTTCTTCGTAGCGCAGGCGGCCGGCTGGCCGAACCCGGCTGCGTGGATCTTCTTCCCGCTCGTGGTTCGAGCCTTCGGCCTGCTGTCGACGATCGTGAGCATCTTCTTCGTGCGCGGGCGCGAGGACGAGGACCCGATGAACATACTGAACCGCGGCTACTGGGCGACGACCGTCCTGTCCGTGGCCGGGCTGGCCATCACGACGAACCTGATGATGCAGACCTCCGGGGTGACCGGGGCGAACGGCCTGCCGGTCTGGGTCTGGTTCTTCGGCTGCGGCGTCGTCGGCCTGGCGACCAGCGTGGCCTTCGTCTACATCACGCAGTACTACACCGCGGGCTCGTACCGACCGGTCCGCGAGATCGCAGAGGCATCCCGCACGGGTCCCGCGACCAACATCATCGCGGGCACTGCCGTGGGCTTCGAAACGACGCTCGCGACGGCGATCTCGATCGGCATCGCGCTGCTCATCAGCCACTTCCTGGGCGAGCAGGCAGGCATCAAGGACGCGAGCGGTCGGAACGTGGGCGGCATCTTCGGGACCGCGGTTGCGACCATGGGCATGCTCATGACGACGGCCTACATCCTGGCGATGGACACCTTCGGGCCGATCACGGACAACGCGGGTGGTATCGCCGAATTCAGCCGTGCCGAGGCAGGGGCCCGCGAGATCACCGACCGCCTCGATGCCGTAGGCAACACGACCAAGGCTCTCACCAAGGGGTATGCGATCGCTTCGGCGTCGCTCGCGGCATTCCTGCTGTTCAGCGCCTACATCGACAAGGTGAACCTGATCCTGAAGAACCGGGGCACCGGGCAGGTCCTGACCTCGGTGAACCTGGCCGACGTGAAGGTCTTCGTTGCCGCGCTCCTCGCCTCCATGCTGGTCTACTTCTTCAGCTCTCTCGCGATCCGCGCGGTGGGCAGGACGGCACAGTCGATCATCGTCGAGGTCCGCCGCCAGTTCCGGGAGATGCCCGGGATCATGGACTACTCGCAGCGGCCGGACTACGCGCGGGTCGTCGACATCACGACGCGCGCTGCGCTCAAGGAAATGATCGCACCCGGACTAGTGGCGGTCGCGACGCCGATCCTGGTCGGTGTCCTCCTCGGCTACGAAGCCGTGGCCGGACTCTTGATGGTCGGTACGATCGCGGGCGTGCTACTCGCGACGGTCCTGAACAATGGTGGCGGGGCCTGGGACAACGCCAAGAAGTACATCGAATCGGGGCACCTGCTCGCGCCCGACGGATCGGTGATTGGCAAGAAGACACCGGCCCACGCTGCGGCCGTCGTGGGCGACACCGTCGGCGATCCGTTCAAGGACACGGCGGGTCCGTCGCTGCACGTGCTCGTGAAGCTGTTGGCCACGATCACGCTCGTCCTCGCCCCACTCTTCATCCGATAACGTCGCCCCGCCGCCGAGGGTGGACGAGGTCCTTCACGCGGCGATCCTCGGGCTCGTGCAGGGGCTGACCGAGTTCCTGCCGGTTTCGTCGTCCGCACATCTGATCCTCGTGCCGCGGTTGCTCGGCTGGAACGATCCGTTCGTGGACACGGCCGCGTTCGACGTGATGCTCCATGTCGGAACGCTGATCGCCCTTCTCCTCTATTTCTGGCGCGACGTCCTGCGCCTGATCGGCGCGTTCTTCGGATCGCTCCGCGACCGGAGCCTTGGAACCGACCCGGAGCGGCGCCTCGCGTGGCTGCTTCTCGTTTCCGTGGTTCCCGCCGCGCTGCTCGGCGCCGCCCTTGAAAGCTTCTTCGACACCTTCTTCCGCGAGCGAGTCGGCTGGATCGCGATCTTCCTGGCGACCGGCGCGGCGCTCCTGTGGCTCGCGGAGCGGTGGGGGTCGCAGAGACGTGCCATCGCGGGCCTGCGATTTCCGGAGGCTCTCGCGATCGGCGTCGCGCAGGCGCTTGCCCTGTTTCCGGGCATGAGCCGTTCCGGGATCACGATCGGTGCCGGCCTGTTCCTCGGCCTCGAGCGGGCGGCCGCGGCACGGTTCGCCTTTCTCATGGGCATCCCGGTGATCGCGGGAGCCGGCCTCCTGAAGGCCCGCGAGCTCGCATCGACCGGCATCGAGGGGCACGAGCTGGCCCTGGTGGTCGGGGTCGTGGTCTCGGCGGTGTCCGGGCTGGCGGCCATCACCTTCCTGCTGGCCTACCTGCGCCGGAACTCGACGGCCATCTTCATCGCGTACCGTGTCGTCCTGGCCGGCTTCGTGGTCGTCCTCCTGCTTGCGCGATAGCAGCCCGCGGAGCGCGTCCGGAACGATCAGGATCACCAAACGTGGAAGTGATGAAGCAGCTCCGCCAACGGGCGATCCGCGACCTCGTCGAGCAGCGGGTCCTCCGCACGCAGCAGGAGCTCGCAGGCGCGCTGCGCGAGCGGGGCTACCGAACCACGCAGGCCACGATCAGCCGTGACGTCGCGGAACTCGGCCTCGTCAAGGAGAACCGCGACGGAACGGCCGCCTACGCCCTGCCGCCTCGCCTGATCGAGGCGGAATCATCCGGCGAGGACCGTCTCCGAGCCCTGCTGAAGGACCTCCCGGTGGATTTCCGACAGTCCGGGTTGCTGCTCGTGATCCGCACCTTGCCGGGCTCCGCACACGCGATTGCCGCAGCACTCGACCGCGCCAGATGGCCAGAGGTCGCGGGGTCGATCGCCGGCGACGACACGGTGTTCGTGGCCTTTCCTGATCGAGGGGCACTCCAGCGGGTGCGGCGGCGGCTTTCCAACCTCTCGACCTGACCGCCGTCAGGTTCGCCTGACGCAACTCCAGAATGCTTTGACACCCTTCAGGGGGCGGGCTAGGATACGCGCCGGCCGAACTTCAGGCGCGCGATTTCACCCACGCGCAGACGCCTGGAGTTCTTTCCTTTATCGACCACCGGACCGGTCGACCACCGGACCGGTCGACCGCCGGTTCAAGGGGGGCCAACCAACCGTGAACAACAAGCCGACGTACCTCTCGCGCGAGGGCCTCGAGAAACTGCGGGCTGAGCTCGACGAGATGGTCAACGTGCGACGCCAGGAAGTCGCCGCGCGCATTCACGACGCCAAGGAGCACGGCGACCTGACCGAGAACGCCGAGTACGAAGACGCCAAGAACGAGCAGGCCTTCGTCGAAGGCCGGATCCAGACGCTCGAGGCACTGATCAAGAACGCCACGATCATCGATGAGAACCATTCGACCGACCACGTCCAGATCGGCTCGACCGTGAGCGTGCAGAGCCCGGACGGCAAGGAGGTCTTCACGATCGTCGGTTCCGCGGAGGCTCGCCCAACCGAGGGACGCATCTCGAACGAGTCGCCCGTGGGGAGGGCACTCCTCGGCCACAAGAAGGGCGAGAAGGTCCTCGTGCGTGTCCCGGCTGGAGACTTCACCTACCAGATCGTCAAGATCTCCTAGGGCCGCGCCGCCGATGGACTGGGCCGACGAGCTGGCGGCCTCCGTCAGCGGGCCGCAGGTCGTCAACGACTCGAAAACACCGTCCGGCACGGTGCACGTCGGTAGCCTCCGCGGCCCCGTGATCCTCGACGTCATTGCCCGTGCGCTTCGGGCCAATGGCATCGAGACGACCTACCTGTACGGCGTCGACGACATGGATCCCATGGACGCCCAGGCGCTGCTGAGCGCCGACGCTGTCGAGCGCGAGATGGGCCGCCCGCTCGCACACATTCCCGACCAGGCCGACGACGGCCATCCGTCCTACGCCCGCCACCACGCGCAGGTCTTCATCGATACGTTCGCCGGCCTTGGCATCAACCCGGATCGCTACTACTGGATGAGCGAGATCTACGCGAGCGGTCAGGTGGACCCCTACATCCGCGTTGCGCTCGACCGCGCCTCCCAGGTCCGCGAGATCTACCGGCGCGTCGCCAATGTCCAGCATCCCGACGAGTGGCATCCCCTCCAGGTCGTGTGCGAGAACTGCGGGCGGATCGGGACCACGATGGTCACGGGCTGGGACGGCGAGCGGGTGTTCTACGAGTGCCGCCCCTCGCTCGTGACATGGGCGCGAGGCTGCGGCCACAGTGGCTGGGTCTCGCCCTTCGGCGGCAACGCGAAGCTGCCCTGGAACCTCGAGTGGGCGGCGCAATGGGGGCTGTTCGGCGTCACGATCGAGCCGTGCGGCAAGGACCTTTCCACGGCGGGTGGCTCCCGGGAGCGCTCGGACGCCATCTCTCGCGAGGTCTTCGAGCGGGAGCCGCCCCTGAACGTTCCGTACGAGTTCCTGAACATCGGCGGCCGCAAGATGTCCACGTCCAAGGGTCGCGGCGCGGCGGCGCACGAGATTGCAGAGGTGGTTCCGGCAGAGCAGCTGCGGTTTCTGTTCGTCAGGCCCAAGCCGAACAGCGCCATCGAGTTCGATCCCGACGGGACGGACGCCATCCCGCGGCTGTTCGACGAGTTCGACAAGTTCGCGGCCGCGGCGGCCGGCAGGGAGGTGCGCGGGGAGCTCCCGCCGAACCCGGAGCGGGTGTTCGCTTACTCCCTGCTCTCGCCGGCGGCCGAGGTAGGCGCGGAGGCTGCCGCCTTCCGCCCCGCGTTCTCGCACGTCGCGCTGCTGGTCCAGGTGCCGGGGGTCGACGTCCCGGCCCGAATCGAGGCCGAGAAGGGCTCGCCGCTCACCGAACGCGAGCGCGAGATCCTGGCCGAGCGCACGACTGCTGCCATGCGCTGGCTGGAGGCCTACGCCGCCGATCGGGCGAAGATCGCGGTCCACAGAGACGACCTCCCTCGCGAGGTGGCCGCGCTTGGTGAGGACCAGCGGCTCTACCTTGGAGCGCTGGCCCTGCGTGGCGAGAGCGAGCAGCCCTCGACCGGGGAGGCATGGCAGGCGCTCCTCTTCTCCGTAGCCGCCGACGCGACGATGCCCCCGGGCCGCGCGTTCGCGGCCATCTACATCGCGTTCCTGGGTCGACCGAACGGGCCGCGGGCCGGCTGGCTGCTGGCAAGTCTCGAGCCTCAATTCGTCGTGCGACGGCTGCGTGAGGCCGCCGGCTGGCGGCCATCCGAGGCTGAGCTGGCCGCAGTCCAGGAGACGTCGTCCTCGTGAGCGTGGGAGTCCAGCGGCTCCGCGATGAGGCCGACCGGGTCCGCCAGGGCGCCATCGACAAGGGCGAGGATCCGTCCGTGGTCGATCACGCGATCGGGCTCGACCGCCGCCGCCGGGAGCTGGCTGGTGAAGCGGATCGACTGAAAGCCGAGCGAAATGCCGCGTCGAAGAAAATCGGGGACGCAATCCGCACAGGGGCCAGGCCCGATGGCGACGAGGTCTCGAGCCTGAAGGCCGCCTCGGTCGCGGCCGGCGAGCAGATCACGGCCCTCGACGCGGAGCTCATGCAGATCGAGCAACAGCTCGAGGACGCCCTGCTGCGCATCCCGAATCCCGCAGACTCGGACGTGCCTGTGGGCGGCGAAGAGGCCAACGTCACGATCCGCGAGTGGGGCGACCAGCTGCCGCACGACCAACCCTGGCAGGGCGAGGTCGGCGCGGATGCCGAGCCCGGTAGCAGGACCTGGACGCGCCGGCCGCACTGGGACCTGGCGGAGCAACTGGGCATCATCGATAACGCTCGGGGCACGAAGGTCGCCGGGTCCGGATTCCCGGTCTACAAAGGCGCCGGTTCCGCACTCCAGCGGGCGTTGATCAACATGTTCCTGGATGTCCACACGCGCGAGAACGGCTTTACGGAAGTCTGGCCTCCCGCCGTGGTCAACAGCGCGTCGGCACGTGGCACCGGCCAGATTCCCGACAAGGAAGAGCAGATGTACGTGGTCACCCGGGATGACCTGTACCTGGTCCCCACGGCCGAGGTCCCGGTCACGAACCTCCACCGCGACGAGATCCTGGAGAGTGCCGCCCTGCCGATTCGGTATGCCGCCTACTCACCCTGCTTCCGGCGGGAGGCCGGCGCTGCCGGGAAAGACACCCGCGGGATTCTCCGGGTCCACCAGTTCGACAAGGTCGAAATGGTCCTCTTTGAACGGCCGGCCGACTCCGACGCGGCGCTGGAATGGATGACCGAGCGGGCGGAGGTGCTGCTTCAGCGGCTCGGGCTGGCCTACCGCGTCGTCCTCATCTCGACTCAGGAGATGGGTTTTGTTAATGCCCGGCAGTACGACCTCGAAGTGTGGGCTCCGGGCGCCGAACGGTGGCTCGAAGTCAGCTCATGCTCGAACTTCCGGGACTACCAGGCTCGCCGCATGGCCATCCGATATCGACCCGAACCCGGCGCGAAGCCCGAGCTGGTGCACACGCTCAACGGCTCCGGCCTGGCGCTACCCCGAACCGTCGCCGCGATCCTGGAGACGTACCAGCGGCCCGACGGCTCGATCGACATGCCCGAGGTGCTGGCGCCCTACGTCGGACTCGAGCGCATCGCTGCGACGTCTCCCGCCTGACCCGGGTTTCTCAGAGAGCGCTGCTATCCTCGCGCGCGGAGAGGTGGCCGAGTGGTTGATGGCACCGGTCTTGAAAACCGGCGGGCGAAAGCCTCGTGGGTTCGAATCCCACCCTCTCCGCCACGTTCAAACAGGTCCCTGGGAGATGATGCGGCTGGGCGTCGTCCATAGATCATCGAAGCGGCCTTCGTAGGGCTCACGAAGCCGACAGAGGTCGCCCGCGGAACTAGATCTACGGGGCCTCCCGCAGTGCGTTCTCCATCCATGCCAGGTCGTCGCCGATGGTTCTCCGTTCCGCCTCGCAGCTGTCGCGAAAGGCGCGCCCGAAGCGATCTGACACGCCCCGGAGCTCTGCAACGAATGACCCCGCTTCGGCCCGCGACGTGACTCGCAGGCGCTCGAACTGATCGCGAACCGGGTTGAAGTACTGGTTCTGGCCGAAGAGCAGCATCCCGGGATAAGCGGCGACTAGATCGCGCAGGACCTCGCGCTGCTCGGCACTGGAAGCCAGGCGCTCGATCGCGCGCCCGCCCGCTTGTTCGGGGTCGTATGCGGCCGTATCCCAGGCGTAGTCGGCGGCGGTTGAGAGGGCCAGCCGGTTGAGGTCGTTCTGCCGCCGCATCGGGTTGCCCATATAGCCAACGGCGACCTCGGCGAGGCGCGGATCCCTGCCGGTCAGCGGGCCAAGATGCATCGTTGGCCGGTCGTCGTTGACCGGGTAGTTGTCCCAGATGAAGAGATCGTGGCGGACCACGTCCCGATACCGGCGGCCCGCGTCGGCCGACATCCGGGGGGTGACGACTGCATCGCCGGTCCAGAAGAGGAGAACGGCCGGATCCAGCTCGTGAGCGATGACGTCGAGGTACGCCCGCTGGCCGGGATCCGACGCGTCACCCCAGTAGAACGTCGGGCAAAAGATCATGCGG
>DASXSA010000092.1:0-6509 GCA_036506235.1 Candidatus Limnocylindrales bacterium
GAGGAGATAGCAGGACACCGCCCCGGGGTCGAGGTGTCCGATCGAACGCGTTCCCATGCGAAGCGCCAGGCCCCTCCGGGCGATGAGCGGCCGGGTGCCGAGCATTCCGTCGCGGGCCGCGGTGACGGCGACTGCCACGCAGCCCTGGAGCGGCGATCCCTTCGTCGCGGCAGCCGCAAATGCATCGGCTGCCGGCCGCAGCGCATCGAGAATCGTCTTGTCGCCGACCGCGCAGCGACCTCGTCGCGCGAGGGCGGTCGCCGCGCTGTCGAGCATCGACGCGAGGGTTTCCACGCCAACCATCCTGGCGTCCCCGGCGACATGGCCGGCCGCGATGAACGCGGTGCCGTACAGAGGCCCGGAAGCCCCGCCAACGGCGGCCACCAGGCGATGGCCAGCTGCCCGGATCACGACCCCGGGCGTCGCATCCGGCGGCAGGTCCTCGATGACCTCGGACACGGCTCGGAACCCGATTGCCATGTTGTCCCCGTGATCACCATCGCCCAGCACGGCGTCAAGGCCGGTGAGGTACGCACGGTGCCGACGAATAAGCCTGTCGACACGGCCGAGGTACGCACGAACGGCCGGCCCGTCGATGCTATCGGGGCGAGCGTCTGGCAATGCCTGGGCGCGGTTGGGGTCGGCTGATCGGATCATGTCCATCAGGGTGGTCGGGAGCGACTGCCGCCGGAGTGTAGTAATGCCCCCTCGCCGCAGCAATGGTCGGCACCCCCACCAGACGCCGACAGAATCACTTCATCCGCGATCAAGATGTCTTTTTGCTTGGTTCTTGCCAAGTCCGGATTGAGGATCCACCCGAAGCGAAACCCGGCCCACTGGGGGCACGGGAGCAAGGAGGACCGGTGGTGAGCCTGGTGCTCGTCTCGCATAGTCGGAGTCTGGCGGAGGGCCTGCGCGACATGGTCGCTCAGGTCGCCGGTGACTCCGTCCCGATCGCGATCGCCGGAGGCACCGAGGACGGTCGGCTGGGCACAAGCGCGCCCGCCATCCTCGATGCGATTCGGAGTGTCGATCGGCCCGAGGGCGTGCTCGTCCTGCTCGACCTCGGCAGCGCGGCGCTCAGCCTCGAGATGGCTCTCGAGGAGCTCACCAGCGGAGAACGGGAGCGCGTCGTCGTCAGCCAGGCGCCGCTCGTCGAGGGTGCGGTTCTTGCCGGTGTCCAGGCCAGCCTGGATGCCGACATTGCGACGGTAGCCGAGGCCGCGGCTTCCGCGGCGTCGATGACCAAGCTGCCGCGGTAAGCCATGCCTGAGATCCGCCTGACGGTCGTCGATCCCGCCGGCCTGCATGCCCGACCTGCCGCCCGCTTCGTTCAGCTGGCCAGCCGCTTCGCCAGCCGCATCGTGCTCCGGCACGACGGTCGGGAGGCGGACGCCAAGAGCCTGATCTCCATGCTCGGCCTCGCGGTTCGACCGCAAGGCGAGATCAGCCTCGCCGCCGACGGTCCCGACGCGGACCAGGCCCTTGCCTCGCTCGCCGAGGAGCTTGGGCCGTTCGTCATGCCGGTCACGGGCCGGCCGTAGCCCACCGGCGATGGCCAACCGCCATCGCAACCGCAACCGAGGAGGAATGAGATGACCTCGCCGACACTGCCCCAGAAACTGACCGCCGAGGTGATCGGGACCGCGATCCTGGTCTTCATCGGCGCGGGCTCCGTGCCGCTCACGGTCCACCTCACGGGCAGCAACCCGTTCGGAAGCGCCCAGCTGAGCACGATCGCGTTCGCGTTCGCCTTCGCGATCTTCGCGGCCGTCTACTCGGTCGGCCACATCAGCGGCTGCCACATCAATCCGGCGGTCACCATCGCCCTGGCGGCGACCCGCAAGGTGGACTGGGCGACCGCCAGCTACTACATCCTCGCCCAGCTGCTGGGCGCGATCGTGGGTGCGCTCCTGACCTACGTGATCCTGGTCGGCAACGACCCGGCAGCCCTGGGCCTGGGATCCGTGGGCGTCGATTCCAAGGCAGGCCTGTGGATCGGCGTCGCGGCCGAGGTGATCGGCACGGCGATCCTGGTCTTCACGGTCTTCGGGGCGGCCGTCGACGGTCGCGCCCCGGCAGGCTTCGCCGGGATCGTCATCGGGTTCATCGTCTACGGGATCATCATCCTGGTCGGCCCCGTCACGGGCGCCGCACTCAACCCGGCCCGGCAGATCGGCCCCGTGCTCGTCGAGGGTGCCATCGGCTTCGGCAAGTTCTCGGACCGCCTGGGTGAGCTCTGGGTCTACATCGTCGGGCCCATCGCGGGCGGCCTCGTCGGTGCGTTCCTGTACGAGTTCGTCGGCCACCATCGGGTCGCCACGGTTCCCGGTGTCGCGGTCGCCGAAGCTGCCCACGCCGAGGCCTGAACCCGCGAGCGCCTGCGCTCGCGAAATGAGCCAGAACCACCATCGGGCCACAACGAAAGGGATCGAACGATGACCGCAGAAGCCCCACCACGGGCCATGAAGAAACTGATCAACCGGGTCGACGACATCGTCCCCGAAAGCCTCGAGGGCGTCGGCCTCGCCCACCCGGACCTGGTGAAGATCGACCTCGAGCACAAGGTCGTCCTGCGCGCAGGTGGACCTCGTCAGGGCAAGGTCGGGCTGGTCTCGGGCGGCGGCTCCGGCCACGAGCCGCTCCACGGCGGCTTCGTCGGCCTGGGCATGCTGGACGCGGCGTGTGCCGGGAACGTTTTCACTTCGCCGACACCCGACCAGATGGAGTTCGCGACGCGTGCCGTCGACGGTGGCGCGGGCGTCCTCCACATCGTCAAGAACTACACGGGCGACGTCCTCAATTTTCAGATGGCAGCGGACCTCGTCACCGGCGACGTCGAAGTCGCCTCGGTCGTGACCAACGACGACGTGGCGGTCCAGGATTCGCTGTACACGGCGGGTCGCCGGGGCGTCGGCGCGACGGTCCTTGTCGAGAAGATCGCGGGCGCCAGGGCCGAGGAAGGGGCGACCCTCGACGCGGTCAGGGCGACTGCGGAGAAGGTGAATGCCAACGCCCGATCGATGGGCATGGCGCTCACCAGCTGCATCGTCCCCGCGGCCGGCACCCCCACGTTCCAGCTTGGCGATGACGAGATCGAGATCGGAATCGGCATCCACGGCGAGCCCGGTCGGCGGCGCGAGAAGCTCGTTTCCGTCGATGAGATCGCGGCGACGCTCGTGGAGCCGATCGTGGACGACCTCGCGCTGAGCCGGGGCGACGACGTCCTCGCGTTCGTCAACAGCATGGGCGGCACACCGCTCATCGAGCTCTACATCGCGTTCCGCAGCGTGGCCTCGCTCCTTGGCGATCGAGGGATCTCGATCAGCCGGAGCCTGGTCGGCCCCTACATCACGAGCCTGGAAATGGCGGGCTTCTCAGTGACGCTTCTTCGTCTTGACGACGAGCTCAAGCGCCTGTGGGACGCACCGGTCCACACGCCAGCGCTCCGCTGGGGAGTCTGATCGAGCGTCGCATCTTCCACAGGGCAGCCGGATCCTCGCCCTCCACTCGGGGCCGGTTGCCCTGTCTCCTACCCGAATAATCGAGGTGCAAGAAGTTACGATGCCGGCCTTGGCGAGTACGACAGTCTTCCTGACAGAGGGCATGATCGAGGCCTGGCTGAGGCTGTCAGCCGCGCGACTGCGTGAGCGTTCGCGCGAGCTGACGGAGCTCGACCAGGCGATCGGCGACGGGGACCACGGCATCAACATGGATCGTGGGTTCACGGCGGTGGCCGCGATGCTCGACGGACGCTCCGCCGATCCGGCAGCTCCAGCGCCTGACGTTGCCGGGACCCTCAAGCAGACCGCCCAGACGCTGATCAGGACGGTCGGTGGCGCCTCCGGACCGCTCTACGGCACGTTCTTCCTCAAGGCGTCTGCATCTCTCGCTGGCAGCCCTCAGCCAACTCTCGACGACCTGATCGCCGCGTTCGATGCGGGCGCCGCCGGCGTCGCGACGATCGGCGGCGGCCAGCCCGGTGACAAGACGATGCTCGACGCGCTGACACCGGCGTTGAGTGCCGCTCGCGAGCGCCTCACCTCTAACGCGGCGACTGACATCCTGGCGGCGGCGGCCGACGCGGCCGAGGCCGGGGCCGCAGCCACCGTTCCGATGCTTGCTCGCAAGGGCCGCGCGTCGTATCTGGGCGAGCGAAGCATCGGCCACCAGGATCCCGGCGCGACGTCGTCCGCCATCCTGCTCCGCGCGCTCGCCGACAGTTTCCAAGGCTAGATCCGCCCTTCGGGCAATTCGGGCGCGGGAACCCGAAATCCTGCCCGAATCCGACTATCCCCCGGGCTAGAGTGAGGGAGCCGGCGGGCCGGGGCGTGGGAGAACACGCGTAGAACGGCTGTTCGGTTTCGCCCGATTCCGGTAGACTGAACGGGTATGGCCCAGGATCAGATCGTCATCCGCGGAGCGCGCGAGCACAACCTCAAGGACATCACCGTGGCGCTCCCCCGTGACCGGCTGATCGTCATCACCGGGCTGAGCGGGAGCGGCAAGTCCAGCCTCGCCTTCGACACCATCTATGCCGAGGGCCAGCGCCGGTACGTCGAGAGTCTCAGCGCGTACGCCCGGCAGTTCCTCGGCCAGATGGAGAAGCCCGACGTCGACCAGATCGACGGCTTGTCTCCGGCCATATCGATCGACCAGAAGGGCGCCAGCCGGAACCCGCGGTCGACCGTCGGCACGGTCACCGAGATCTACGATCACCTCCGCCTGCTGTTTGCGCGCATTGGTCACCCACACTGCCCGAACGGCCACGAGATCCAGCGCCAGAGCGTCCAGCAGATCGTCGACCAGATCCTGGCGCTGCCCGAGGGCACCCGCCTGCTCGTCCTCGGGCCGCTCATCAAGGACCGCAAGACCGAAGGCGACCGGGTGTTCGACGCCGCCCGCCGGCAGGGCTTCGTCCGGGTGCGAGTCGACGGGGAAATGTACGAGCTCTCGGACGCGCCGACCCTCGACAAGTACAAGCGCCACTCGATCGAGGTGGTCGTCGACCGCTACATCGTTCGCCATGCCGAAGCGCCCGAGGGTGCCGCGCGCGACCCAGAGTCAGGCCGCCCGATCGACCCCGAGACCGGCCAGGTGATCCCCGATCCGGATGCTGCCCGGCTCGCCGACAGCGTCGAGACCGCCCTGCGGATGGGGGATGGCGTGGTCCTGATCGCGCCCGTGGCACGGGACGGGGACGCGCAGAGCTTCGAGGAACGCCGCTACAGCGAACGCTATACCTGCCCGTACGACGGATTCACGATCGACGACCTCGAGCCGCGCAGCTTCTCGTTCAACTCGCCACATGGCGCCTGCCCGGTCTGCACCGGCCTTGGAACCCGCCTCGAAATCGACCCGGCGCGCGTCATCCCCGACTCCTCGAAGAGCGTCGCCGATGGCGCGCTTGCACCCTGGCGCGCGATCCCCACGGAGCTCTCGTGGCGGATGAAGACCACGGAAGCCGTCTTTCAGGCTCACGGCTGGGACTTCCACAAGCCCGTCAAGGAACTCCCGAAGGAGGCGGTGGATTACCTGCTCCACGCCCCGAAGGACGAGCGGGTCCTGATCCGCTATCGCCACGAGCGCGGTGAGAACAGCTACGAGACGACGTTCGAGGGACTCGTGACGAACCTCGAGCGGCGCTACAAGGAGACGGACTCCGAGTACATCAAGACCGAGCTCGAGAAGTACATGGTCACCCGGCCGTGCCCCGCCTGCGGTGGCAGACGGCTCAAGCCCGGGGCGCTGGCGGTCACGATCGACGGCCGAAACATCTCGGAAGTCGCCCAGCTGTCGGTCACCGAAGCGCTCAACTGGATCAGCCAGCTTCCCGCCCGGATCACGGATCGGGAGCGGGCGATCGCACGCCAGCTGTTGAAGGAGCTGCGGGCGCGGCTTGGCTTCCTCGTCGACGTGGGGCTCGATTACCTGACCGTCGATCGGACGAGCGTGACGCTCTCGGGTGGCGAGGCCCAGCGGATTCGGCTCGCGACGCAGATCGGCACCACGCTGATTGGCGTGCTCTACATCCTCGACGAGCCCTCGATCGGCCTGCACCAGCGGGACAATGCGAAGCTCATCGCGACCCTGACCAGGCTCCGCGATCTCGGCAACACCGTGCTGGTCGTCGAGCACGACGAGGAGACCATCCGGACCGCGGACTGGATCCTCGACATCGGGCCGGGGGCGGGCGAGCACGGTGGCGAGGTCATCTCCAACGGACCGCTGGAGCAGCTGATCGCGGAGACGAGTTCGATCACCGGCGCGTACCTGCGCGGCGACCTCAAGGTCCCGATTCCGCAGAAGCGCCGGCGTGGCAACGGCAAGGCGCTGGTGCTCCGCGGCGCGCGTCAGCACAACCTCAAGGACATCGACGTGAGGTTCCCGCTCGGCTGCTTCGTGTCGGTCACCGGAGTGTCGGGGAGCGGCAAGAGCACGCTCGTGACGGACGTTCTCTATCGCGCGCTGGCGCAGCAGCTCAACGGCAGTCGGGAGGAGCCGGGCGA
>DASXSA010000093.1:0-12518 GCA_036506235.1 Candidatus Limnocylindrales bacterium
TCCCCGGCTCGACCTCCTGGTGGGTGAGGGCCCACCCAACCCTGACCGCGGCTCGGTGCGCCACCCGGTGACCGGCAACGACGTGCGCATCACGGTTCTGTCGCGTTCGGTGGATCTGCTTCGCCAGGTTTTCGAAGAGCGTTGGCGTTTCGCGGAGTCGACGGCCGAGGGCCATGTGGTGCGCGAGGAAGAGGAGGTGCTCCGCCTGCGCTGGACCTACCGGTACGAGATGCGCCATCTCCTGGCGCTGACCGGCCTCGAGGTCGAGGCGGAGTTCAGCAGCTTCGACCGCTCGCCTCCCGTCTACGGGCGCGAACAGATCTGGGTTGCGCGAGCGCCCTGACCTTCGCCGACGCAATCTCAGCGCGGCTGGAAACCTGCCACATACGCGCCAGGCAGCAAATTAGGTTGTGTCGACTCGCGTTCGACGGCGGACGTGGCCTGGTCGGAGGCCTTCCGGGCCGGTTCGCTCGCGCGAATTCGAGGGGCTGCGGCAGCTGTGGACGCCGCGGAGCCGCTTGATCGTGCCTAAGGCTCGGAATTCCGCGCTTTTGGCAGGTTAGGCGAGGCGTAGCTGCGGCGGGACGGGAGCCGGCGGACCGAGAAGCCGGGAGGGCAGCGCGCCAACCATGTTGCCGTGCGTTTTTGGGCATTGACGAGCTGTCTCGGACGTGTAAGATGCGCCGAAGTGGCACAAAGTGGTGAGAAGTGGGGGAGAGGCCCACAAGTCGCCAGAGGCTGAGCCACCCAGGACTCATCCGCACCCGAGTGTAGGGGCAGCCAGGAAGTGTTCACCGGCGAGTACCGGCACACGGTGGACGACAAGGGACGCGTCGCCGTCCCCTCGAAGTTCCGCGCGCAGCTCGACGCCGGCGCGTTCGTTTCGCGCTGGATGGACAGCTGCCTGGCCATCTTCCCAAAAGTCGAATGGGAGAGCCTGGCGGCCCGGATTGCCGGGCTGCCGGTGAGCGACGCCAACGCGCGGGAATTCGGTCGATTTCTGTTTTCGGGCGCCTTCGAGGCCGAGATGGATCGCCAGGGACGTGTCGTCGTGCCGGCCTACCTGCGGGAGTGGGCAGGCCTCGCGGCGGACGCGGTGATCGTCGGCGCGAGGGATCACGCAGAGATCTGGGCCCCCGCCCGCTGGGAGTCGTATCGGATGGCCATGGAGGCCCCCGACGCGATCGCCCAGCACCTGACCGGCCTCGGCATCTAGCCGGACGTGATGCACGCCGAGGCTTTCCACATGCGCCTTCAGGATCCGCTAGGGATCCGTCGTAGACCGCTGGAGAACTGATGGAGGAAGGGCACTTGCCGGTGCTGGCGGAGGAGGTCATTTCGATGCTCACGCCCGCTCCCGGCAGCCTCCAGATCGACGCCACGGTCGGCGGCGGTGGGCACACCGAACGGATCCTGGAGGCGACCACGCCTGATGGCCGCCTCCTTGGACTGGACGCCGATGGGGCGGCCATCACCAGAGTTCGCCGTCGCCTGGAGCGCTTCGGCGACCGCGTGGTCCTTCGCGAGGCGAACTTTCGCGAGCTCGGCCGAGTTGCGCCGGAGGAGGGCTTTACGCGGGTCGACGGCGTCCTCTTCGACCTCGGCTTGTCGAGCTTCCAGCTGGCCGACGCGAAGCGCGGATTCAGCTTCAGGGGCACGGGCCCGCTCGACATGCGCTTCGACACCTCGCGCGGCGTGCCGGCCTCGGAACTGCTCGCGACGCTCGACACCGCCGAGCTGACCGCGCTGTTTCGGCGATTCGGTGAGGAGCCGTTCGCGCCACGCATCGCGCGAGCGATCGTGGCTGCCAGGCGCGACGCGCCGATCGAGACGGCCCAGCAGCTCGCCGAGCTCATCGAGGGCGTCGCCCCTGCGCGGCCTCGCGGCCGCCGGCGAATCCACCCTGCCACGCGCGTATTCCAGGCGCTGCGCATCGCCGTGAACGAGGAGCTGGATGCGCTGCAGGCAGGCCTCGCGGCAACCCTCGACCTGCTCCAGCCCGGCGGTCGCCTCGTCATCCTGAGCTACCACTCCCTCGAGGACCGGATCGTCAAGCGCTTCATCGCGACCGAACGCAAGGGCTGCACCTGCCCGCCCGAGCTCCCGGTGTGCGTTTGCGGTCGCAACCCACGGCTTCGCCCGATCGGCAAGCCGATCACGCCGACGCCGGCCGAGCTGGCCGCGAACCCCCGATCCCGAAGCGCCCGGCTGCGCGCCGCCGAGCGGCTTGCGGCCTGAGGGACGCCATCGACCGATCGACGCGACCCACTGTGGAGCTGAGGGCGCCCAAACGCCCGATGCCCGCTAGCCCGCTACCTCCCGCCACGCCCGTCACGCCCGTCACGCCCGCCACGCCCATCACGCCCATCACGCCCGCCCCGCCCGCCCCGCCACGTCACTGAGGTACGTCACCGAGGACCCGAGGCAAGGAGAGCCCCCGTGAGCAAGCGTCACCAGGTCCACCGCCGCCGATCCTACGGCCGCCGTCAGCACGAAGTCCGCGAGCGCCTCGAGCGCAGCCACCCGAGCGACCTGGCCGAATTCGATTCCGAGCCCTTCGATCACGAGGACGACGCCGACGGCTTCGGCCTGTTCGACCTCGACCTCACGGGCCGCCGCTTCACATGGGCCATGGGCGAATGACGCCCGCGGAGGGGATCCGATGGCCCTAGGGGCCGATTGATGGCCATCTACGAGGGCGCCCGCCCCAGGTCCGGCTTCCTCAACCTGCCGATCCCTGCGCCACAGGCGCCGAGTCTCCCGCGCAGGAAGACGCGCTCGCCCATCCGTGCCCGTCGACGCGCCAGCCGGGTCGGCCTCGTGCTGGGCGGAATCGTGCTGACGTTTCTGCTCGCCTTCTTCTCGCTCGCCCAGAGCGTCCGCGTATCGGCGACGGGCTACGACCTCGAGCGGCTGTCCGCTGAGCACGACCGTCTCGAGGGGCAGCGCCAGCAGCTCATCTCGGACCTGAACCGGCTCGGTCGCGAGCCGGCCATCCGGAAGCAGGCGATCGACGCCGGCCTGGCCCCGCTGCCCGCGCCGCTCGTCGTCCCCGCCAGGTAGGGAGTCGATCGTCTGATGCTGGGACGGACCGATTCGCGGCGCCGCATGCTCGTCGTGCTGGCGGTGTTTGCGATCATCGCGGCGTCCCTCCTCAGCCGCCTCGCATGGTGGCAGGTCGTCCAGCGCGATCAGCTGGCCGCCGCCGCCCGGGCGCAAATCTCGATCCATTACGAACAGCCTTCTCGGCGCGGCACGATCTACGACCGCAGCGGGACGGTGGTCCTGGCAACGAGCGTCGACCGTTACCGGCTGGCGGCCACCCCGGCAGACCTGACGCCCCAACGACGGGCGACCGTCGCCCAGGCCCTCGTCGATCTGCTCGGCCTTACCGGGGAGGACGCAGCGACCCTCACGGGCCGGATGACCGCCGATCGCGCGTACGTGATCCTCACCCGCGACCTCGACGAGCCGACCGCGGCCCGGATCCGCGCCGGTGTCGCCAGCGGGCAGCTGCCCGGGATCGCCCTCGAACCCGAGCCGTTCCGCGTCTATCCGCTCCCTGGCGGAGCGCCGGGCACAACGCTCGCCGCGAAGCTGCTCGGGTTCGTCAATCGCGACGGCGAGGGCCAGTACGGGGTCGAGCAGCACTACCAGGACACCCTCGCCGGACAGCCGCGGGTCGTCCTCGCAGAGCGCGATGCGAGCAACAACCTCGTGCCCGACACCTCCCAGGTCCTCCAGCCCGGCGTCACCGGGCAGGACCTCCGCCTGACGATCGATGCCGGGCTGCAGCTCAGCCTGGAGCAGGAAGTCATGGCGGCTGGTGTCGCAGACCGGGCCCCGAGCGTGTCGGCCGTCGTCATGGACCCGTACACCGGCGAGGTCTACGCGGAGGCGACATATCCGTCGTACGACGCGAACGACTACCGGGCGGTCGCCGCGAAGGACCCTGGCACATTCGTCGATCCGGTCGTGAGCTCCGTCTACGAACCCGGATCGGTGTTCAAGATGTTCACCGCGCTCGCCGGCTTCGAGAACGACGTGGTCACGCCGAACAGCCCCATCAAGGACACCGGATCGCTCCGGCTGGACGGCGGCCGGATCACGATCTACGACTCCGACAAGCGAGCCATGGGCTGGCTGCCCTTCGAGGACGTCATCGCCTACTCGCGCAACGTTGGCGCAGCCCGCGTCGCGATGCGTCTTGCCGGCTCGACCCGGAATGCCGCGGCGATCCTGGCCGGGACGTGGGAGAAGGTCGGCTTCGGCCGACCGACCGGGATCGACGTGGCCGGCGAAGTGCCCGGCATCCTGCGCGACCCCGCCGTCCAGCCCTGGCACCAGGTAGATCTGGCAAACGCAGCATTCGGGCAGGGCGTCGCCGTCACACCGATCCAGCTCGCAACCGCGTACTCCGCCCTGGTCAACGGCGGCCGCCTCGTGGAGCCGCACGTCGTGCTGGGGGTCGGCAACCAGCCGGAGATCCCGTCGGCCGGCAACCAGGTCCTCAGCCCCGGGATGTCGAAGGAGATGACGGATCTCATGTACCACGTCGTCCACACGGTTCCCTGGTATCGGGACAAGACACTCGTTCCCGGCTACACGGTGGGCGGCAAGACCGGGACGGCCCAGATCTGGGACCCAAAGCTGCGCGGCGGGCGGGGCGGCTGGAAGCGGACCTACAACCACACCTTCATTGGCTGGATCGGCAAGAAGACGCCGCGGTTGGTGATCGCGGTCACGATCCGCGAGGCCAAGCCGCTGGTCATGCGACAGGGTTTCCTGCCCCTGGCCGTCGAGTCGTACGAGCTGTTCCGGCGAATCGCGACGGACTCTGTCAACACGCTGGACCTGACCGCCCCGGCCGAGTCCGGCAACGGTGCGCAGGCACTCCCCGCGAGCGCGGCCGACGGTTCCTCGGGCACGGCGACCAACGGCTCGACGGGGACGACGGCCGCCTACCCGTGACGTTGCCCTATGCGACACTGGAGCCCGTGACAAACGCCCAGCCGGTGCGCCGCGAGCGCCCGGACCTGGCGGCCAAGGCACACCCCGCCGCAACGGTCCAGGGTCCCGCCGACGAGGCCACGTTCCCCCAGGAGGGCGACGACACCCCAGCCGGCCTCTCCCGATTCGAGTCACCGATCGGCTTCACCGCCTCCGAGCTCGGGGAGATAACCGGGGGCCGGCTCCTGCGGGAGTCCAGCCGTCCGGTCCGGGGCGCGGCCGTCGACTCGAGGCTCGTTCGGCCCGGGCAGCTGTTCGTCGCGCTTCCCGGTGAGCGGACCGACGGCCACCGCTACCTCGCCAATGCGGTCAGAGCCGGCGCGACCGCGCTGCTGGTCAGCCGGCCTCTCGCCGACGAGGAGCTCGGCGCGCTCGGCGACGTCTCGGTCGTCCACGTCGACGATGGGGTGGCCGCCCTCGGCCGGCTTGCGGCCCGCTGGCGGACGAGGTTCAGCCCGCTCGTTGTAGGGGTGACGGGCAGCATCGCGAAGACGTCGACGAAGGAGGCGATCGCGGCCGTCCTCGGTCGCCGCTTCACGACCCTCCGGAACGAGGGCAACCAGAACAACGAGATCGGCCTGCCGCTGACGCTCCTGCGCCTCGGACCGGAGCACGAGGCGGCCGTCCTCGAGATGGGCATGTACGCGGGCGGGGAGATCGCCCAGCTCGCGGAGATTGCCCGGCCGCGGATCGGTGTCGTGACCGCGGTCCTGGGCGTCCACCTGTCACGGCTCGGCTCGATCGAGGCCATCGAGCGCGCCAAGGGCGAGCTGGTTGAAGCCCTGCCCGCAGACGGGGTCGCCGTGCTCAACGCCGACGACGAGCGCGTCGCGCGGATGGCTCGCCGGACGTCCGCCCGATCAATGACCTACGGCTTCACGCCGAGGGCCGACGTCCGGGCGGAGGGCGTGCAGGCGCTCGGTCCCGAAGGCATGCGCTTCACGCTCCGGCTGCCGGATGGCCAGGCCGCGGTCGCCACGCCCGCGCTCGGGCGGCACGCGGTGCACAATGCCCTGGCGGGGGCGGCCGTCGGCACGAGCGCCGGCATGACGATCGACGACATCGTCGCCGGGCTGGCAGCCGGTTGGTCGGCGCCCCATCGCGCGCAGCTCCTGCATGCCGGCAACGTCCAGATCATCGACGACTCGTACAACGCCTCCCCCGCGTCGGTGCGGGCGGCCCTCGAGCTGCTGGCCGATTTTCCCGGCCGCCACGTTGCCGTCCTCGGAGAGATGCGCGAACTGGGCGACGAGGCGGAGGCCGGCCACCGGGAAATCGGCGCGGCTGCTGCGCGTGCAGCGGACCTCGTGGTCGTCGTCGGGCCTGAGGCGGCCGGCATCGCGAACGGCGCCCGGTTGGGTGCCATGCCGGACGAGCGCATCGTGGTCGTCGACGATCGGTCGGGAGCGCTCGCGGCGCTCCTGGAACGGCTGCTGCCGGGTGACGTGGTCCTGGTCAAGGCCTCGCGGGGAGTCGAGCTCGACCTGCTCGTCGGAGAACTTCATGCCGCCCTCGACGGTGCACCTGGCTGATGGACGTGACGCTCGCGGCAGGTGAACTCGAGGTCGGCGCCATCGAGCTCATCCAGGGCCTTCTGCTGGCCTTCGCGGTCGTCGTGATCCTCATGCCGTCCTACATCCGCCTCCTGTCATGGGTGGGAATCGGCAAGAAGATCCGCGAGGAGGGACCCACGACCCACCTCGTGAAGCAGGGCACGCCGACGATGGGCGGGCTGCTGATCATCATCGTGGTCGCGGTCCTCGCGTACGTCCTGGACGGGCTGGACGCGTCGACGTATTCGCCGGTGGCCGCCCTGCTCGGTGTCGGCCTGCTCGGCGCCGCCGACGACTTCCTGAACTCGAAGACGGGGCTGGGGATCAGCGTCCGTCAGAAGCTGGTCTGGCAGCTGGTCGTCGCGGTGCTCGCCGCGATCTACATCCAGCGGCACTTCAACCTGGACGGCATCCGCGTCCCGTTCGCAGGCGAAGTGACGATCGGGCCGGTCGCATACATCACGTTCGCGGCATTCGCGATCATCGCCTCGAGCAACGGCGTCAACATCACGGACGGCCTCGACGGGCTGGCAGGCGGAACACTGATCTTCGCGTTCATCAGTTACCTGATCATCGCCGAGCTCAACGAGCCCCATCAGCCCCGGGTCGCCCTGATGTGCGCCCTGATCATCGGCGCGGTCCTGGGCTTCCTGTGGTTCAACGTCCACCCGGCCCAGATCATCATGGGCGACTCCGGATCGCTCGCACTCGGGGCGACGCTGGCGGTGACCGCGCTGGTCACGTTCCAGATCCTCGTGCTGCCCCTGATCGGGATCATCTTCGTCATCGAGACCGCGTCGGTGATCATCCAGGTTGCCTACTTCAAATCCACGGGCGGCCGGCGGATTTTCCTGATGTCGCCGATCCACCACCATTTCGAGCTGAAGGGCTGGGACGAGGAGAAGATCACCCTGCGCTTCTGGATCGTGGCGATCCTCGCCGGACTGCTCGGCGTCACGTTCTTCCTGGCCTCGATCAAGGCGCTCCGCTGACGACATGCTGGCGACAATGACGACCGACGTGCCCGATACCCGACGTCTGCCGCCGATCGACCCCGACAGCCTGACGATGGCCGACATCCGGGCGGGCGCCCTGGAGGGCCGGTCGGTGACGGTTCTCGGGCTCGCCCGGAGCGGGATCTCGCTGGCGCGCTTCCTGCTGGGAGCCGGCTCCGTCGTGACCGGCTACGACGGCCGGCCAATCGAGGAGCTGCCGGCGACGGTCGGCGAGCTGGTTGGCGACGGCCTGACCGTGCTGGCCGGCCCCGATGTCGATCCGTCGGACGCGTGGCGGGACGCGGCGCTCGTGACGACCTCGCCGGCGATCAACCCCGACTTCCCGACCACCGAGCCCAGGCTGCGCGAGGCGCTCCGGCATCTCGTTGCGGCGCGGGCGGCGGGGGATCGGGCCGCCCCGGCCCTGGTGAGCGAAGCGGACCTGTTCCTGCGCCTCTGCCCGTCGCCGACCGTCGGCGTCACCGGAACGAAGGGCAAGACCACGACCTCCGCGCTGGTCGCGGCGATGCTCGCGCTCGACGACGAGCATCCGGCCGTGCTGGGCGGCAACATCGGGCGGCCGCTGATCGAGCGACTGCCGGAGCTGACACCAGCCCACCGCGTCGTGATCGAGCTCTCGGAGTTGCAGCTGCCGACCCTCTCGCGCGGCACGAACGTGGCGGTCTACACGAACGTCACCGCGGACCACCTGGATCGGCACGGGAGCCTGGAGGCGTACCGGGCGGCCAAGCGAAGGCTGGCCGAGCTGGTCGATCCCGACGGGCTGCTCGTGCTGAACGCCGACGACCCCGTGGTGTCGGGCTACCGGGAGGAGGCGCGCGCCCGAACGGTCACGTACCGGCTTGGACCGCCCGAGGCCGGTGGCCTGGGCCTGGTCGAGGAGTGGGTGGTCGAGGATGGCGGCGTCCGCATCATGCCCATCGCCGACTACCCGCTGCCCGGGCGCCACAACGTCTCGAACCTCCTGGCCGCCACAGCCGCGGCACGCGCCTTCGGGGCGCCTGCCGAGACGATCCGCTCTGCCGCGCGCGGCTTTGGCGGCGTCGAGCATCGGCTCGAGCTCGTCGCCGAAATCGATGGCGTCCGCTTCGTCAACGACTCGCAGGGGACTCAGCCGGACGCGGTCATGGCGGCCGTTCGCGCGTTCGAGCCGCCGATCGTGCTGATCGCCGGCGGCCGCGACAAGGGCGTCGACCTGTCGGAGCTGGCTCCGGTTGTCGCCGAGCGGGTGGCCGCCGCCGTCCTCATCGGCGAGAGCGGCCCGGCCCTCCTGCGCCTGTTCCGGGAGGCCGGCCTCGACCAGCTCGATCTGGCGGCCAGCCTCGAGGAGGCCGTCCAGCGCGCTGCCGCGCTGGCGGGTGACCTCCGCGTTGCGGCGTCAGAGGATCCGCTGCTTCGCCCGACGGCAACGGTTCTTCTGAGTCCTGCCGCCGCAAGCTTCGACATGTTCGCCGACTACGAAGCCCGCGGGCGGGCGTTCAAGACGGCCGTAGCCAATCTCGCCGTGCGGAGTCGGGGAGGAGCTCGATGACCGCGGTCGTCGGACGCATCACTGGCGCGACCGTGGCCCGGCGCGCCTCGACGAAGACCGATCCGCTCCAGCGCGACCGCCACCAGCCCGATTACGCGATCCTCATCTCCGTCGTCGCGCTGACCGCGGTTGGCGTGCTGATGGTCTACTCGTCGTCGGCGATCAAGGCCTACCTCGGGCCGAACAACGACACGTTCGCCGTCGTCGGGCCGCAGGTCTTCTGGGCGGCGCTCGGCTTCGTCGCCATGTTCGTCATGGCGCGCGTCGACTACCGCTACCTGCGCCTGATCTCGGTTCCCGCGTACATCGTTGCGCTCGTCCTGCTCGTGCTCGTGTTCGCGCCCAGCCTCAACCGCGTGGTCGGCGGGTCGGCGCGGTTCCTGCAGGTCGGGCCGCTGCCGGCCATCCACCCCGCCGAGATCGGCAAGATCGCACTCGTTATCTACCTCGCGCACTGGTTCGCCAAGAAGGGCGGGCGCGTCCGCGGCTTCTGGGGCGGGACGGTCGCGTTCCTGGTGATCGTCGCCCCGATTGTGCTGCTCGTTATTGCGGAGCCGGACCTCGGCACGACGGCCGTCATCGCGCTGACCGCGCTGACGATGTTCTTCGTGGCCGGCGCGAGCCTGAGCCACCTGGTGGCCCTGGGCGGGATCGGGCTGACGGGCGTTGTCATGGTCGTCGCCTCGCACGCCTACCAGCTCGACCGGATCAGGGCGTTCCTCGATCCCTGGAAGGATCCGCTGGGAATCGGGCGGCAGACCATCCAGGGACTCCTCGCGCTCGCCCTCGGTGGCCTGTTCGGGGCGGGCCTCGGCGAGAGCCGGCTGGCAGGGGGCCTGTTCCTGCCCAACGCCTCGAACGACTTCATCTTCGCCATCATTGGCGAGGAGTTCGGCCTCATCGGCGCGGGCCTCGTGATCGTGCTGTTTCTCGTGATCGCCTATCAGGGCGTGCGCACCGCGCTCACGGCGCCCGACACGTTCGGCGCGCTGCTCGCCGCCGGCATCACCGCCTGGCTGTGCATTCAGGCGTTCATCAACATCGCGGTGGTCGTCGCGCTCGTGCCCATCACCGGCATCACATTGCCGTTCGTCTCGGCCGGTGGCTCGAGCCTGTCGATCAGCCTGGCAGCGGCCGGGATCCTGCTGTCCATCTCCCGAGAGACCGTCGAACGAGGGACCTGGAACGATGCGGCTGCTGATCGCGGCCGGCGGCACGGGCGGGCACATCTACCCGGCTCTCGCCGTCGCTCGCTCGCTCCAAAGCCATAACAGCCAGCGCTCCGACGCCATCGAGCTCGGGTGGCTCGGCGGCCACCGTGGGCTGGAGGCGGGGATCGTGCGCGCGGCCGGCTTCCCGATTCGGCTCCTTGCCCTTCGCTCGCTTCGCAGCGTCGAGCTGTCACCCCACGCGGTGCTCGACCCCCTCCGCCTGGCGGCCTCGATCCCGCAGGCGACTGCGATCCTCGCGCGTGAACGGCCGGCGGCGATCTTCACGACCGGCGGCTACGTGGCGATCCCCGTGCTGATGGCCGCCGCGGCGCTCCGGATCCCCGTGGCGATGTGGGAGGGCAATGTCATCCCCGGAAGGAGCGTGCGGGCGACGGCCCGGCTGGCCGACGTGCTGGCCGTCTCGTTCCCGGGTACGTGCGCCCGCCTCGGCCGTGGCGACGGCAGCTCGCGGTCGTGCTTCGTGACCGGAACGCCCATCCGTGACACTCTGGGGATCGACCGGGTCGCCGCCCGACAGCGGCTCGACATTCCGTCCGATGCCCGGGTGCTGCTGGTGTTCGGCGGCTCGCAGGCCGTGCGTCGTTTCAACGGGGCCGTCGCGGGCGCGCTGCCGCGACTGGTTGAGCGGGCGTTCGTGCTCCACGTCACCGGTGACGCCGGCTACGCCGAGGCACTGTCCGGTCGCGAGGCTCTTCCCGCGGACATCCGCGATCGGTATCGCCCCTACCCGTTCCTGCGCGATGAGATGCTGCCCGCCCTCGCAGCTGCCGACCTCGTGGTTGGGCGCGCCGGCTCGTCGACGCTCGCCGAGGTCACTGCGCTTGGACTGCCAATGGTGGTCGTGCCGTATCCCCACGCGGCAGGTCACCAGCGAGCAAACGCGCGGGTCCTGGTCGAGGCGGGTGGCGCGTGGTTCGTCGAAGACGAGGACCTCGACGCAGAGGCGCTGCTCGAGGCGGCTGAGATCCTCCACGATCCGGCCAGGCACGCGGCGATGTCGGCCGCTTCCCGAGCGCTCGGCAGGCCCGGGGCGGCGGATGCGGTTGCCCGGCTCGTCTTGGCGATCGCCGACCGACGGCCGCTCCCGGACGGTGCCGAGGTGGACCGCCTTTCGCGGGGAGCGCAGCCGGGCCCCCAGCTGGGCAGCCAGCCCGCGAGTGAGGCCGCCCGCGAGGCCGCTACCCAGGCCGACGCAGACCGATGACGATGACTGGCCAGGCGTTCGACGCCATCGCGATCGGGTCCGACATCCAGCGCCGCGTCGGGGTCAAGACGTCGCGCGACGAGCCGCTGGCGCGCTTCACCACGATGCGCGTCGGCGGGCCCGCGGACCTCTTCGCGGTCGCCCACAACGCATTCGAGCTGCGCGGGCTGATCAAGTTCGCGCGAAGCCGGGGACTGCCGCACCTCGTCCTGGGGAGAGGCAGCAACGCGGTGATCAGCGACCGTGGTGTGCGCGGGCTCCTGATCCAGGACCGGGCGGAGGGCGTCGAGATCCGTGACAACCGACTGCTGGCGGAGGCCGGTCTGCCCATGGCGCGCGCAGCCACCGTCACCCAGGGTGCAGGCCTCTCGGGTCTCGAGTTCGGGCTGGCGATCCCGGGTACGGTCGGGGGTGCGGTATGGGCGAACGCCGGCGCCCATGAATCCGACATCGCGCAGGTGCTCGAGTCTGCGACGGTCCTCCTCTCGGACGGCTCGGAGCGAACCCTCCCCCTGGACGAATTGCGGCTCGGTTACCGGGACAGCCGGTTCAAGGGCGATCCGCAGGAGATCGTCCTTTCGGGCACGTTCCGGCTTGAACCCGCCTCGGCCGACCAGATCAAGCTCCGGCTCGACGACATCCGTCGCTGGCGGCAGGCCCACCAGCCGCTCGGCCTCCCGTCGGCCGGCAGCGTCTTCCGGAATCCGGAGGGGCGATCGGCCGGCGCGCTGATCGATGAAGCCGGCTTGAAGGGCTTCTCCGTCGGCGGTGCGACGGTCAGCGAGAAGCACGCCAACTTCATCGTCAACGACCGGCGGGGGAGTGCCGCTGACGTGCGGCGCCTCGGCGAGCGCGTCCAGGCCGAGGTCGCCCGCCGATCCAGGGTCGAGCTCGAATTCGAGATCGTGTTCCTCGGCGACTGGGCCGGCTGGGTCATTGGCGAGGGATTCGCGTGAGCAAGCCGGACGGTCC
>DASXSA010000094.1:0-7695 GCA_036506235.1 Candidatus Limnocylindrales bacterium
CGGGTCATGCAGAGTGCCCGGCACGAAATTGTCCGAGACGAGGTTGTGGACTGTGTACGTGTTCTGGGCGTTGATGCTTAATGCATCGACCGATACCGCGGTCGCCAGCAGCAGCCCGAGGCTCGTGACGACGATCAGGGCGCGTCTGAGCATGGATCGATCCTCCTGAATCATCCTGTAGCGGCCGCTTCAGGCCGCACATGTCCACCCGGTACTGATTCGGTACGACCAGCAGATGCAGGTGGTTTTCCGGTGGAGTCCTTGCGGGGGGAAGGGCGTCAGGCGAGGAGCAGCCTGACCGCCACCGCCGTGCCGACGACCACGATGAATCCGCGCAGAACCAGTGGCGAGAATCGGCGGGCGAGGACCGCTCCGAGCTGTCCGCCGACGATCGAGCCCACCGCCAGGAGTAGCGAGACCGGCCACGCGACCGGCGCCACCAGGATGAAGAGCACGGCCGCGACCGCATTCACCAGCGTCGCGATCATGTTCTTCAGCGCATTGAGCCGCTGGAGGTCGTCGGCAACGAAGATCGCCAGGAGGGCGATCAGGATGACGCCCTGCGCGGCGCCGAAGTAGCCGCCGTACACGCCGGTCAGGTACACGCCGAGGTCCAGCAGCCGTGAGTGGCTTTCGGCTCTCGGCCGACGTCGTTCGACTTCTGCCGACAGGCGCGGCTGGAAGGCGATCAGCAGGCAGGCCGCCAGGATCAGGAACGGCACCACGCGCTGGAACGTGGTTGCCGGAAGTGCAAGCAGGAGGACGGCCCCGGTCAGGCTGCCGGCCACGGCGACGGCGCCAAATCGCAGGATGCGGTATCGCTGCCCGGCCAGCTCGCGGCGGTAGCCCAGCGTCCCACTGATCGAGCCCGGAACGAGCCCGACCGTATTCGAAACGTTTGCGACGACCGGTGGGTACCCGAACGCCAGCAGCGTCGGAAAGGTGATCAGCGATCCCGATCCCACGATCGTGTTGATCGTTCCGGCCGCGACGCCTGCGCCGACGATCGCCGCGACCTCAGCGGGCGTCATCGCCTTTTCCATTACGGCACGCTCGGGAGCTCATTTGCGGGATTGTGCCGGGCGGCAGGACCCGCCGATTCGCCCTCCGAGGGCACGCTAGGCTACCCGCCGTGGCGTCCATCGATCTGACGGTTCGCAACCCGAGCGGCCTGCACGCTCGACCGGCCGCGCGCTTCGTTCAGGCCGCGGGCAGGTTCTCCTCGAAGATCACGGTCGAGAACCTGGATCGGGAGGGGAGCCCGTCGATCGACGCGAAGTCGATCCTGCTGGTGATGACGATCGGGGTGGGCAAGGGGGACCGCATCCGGATCACGGCGCTGGGCGACGACGCCGAGCCGGCGCTCGAGGCACTGCGCGAGGCGGTGGAGAGCGGCCTGGGGGAACCGGTCGGGACCTGAGCGCGGGCAGGCCCGCGGCCGATCAGCCCGACGCGATGTCCGGCAGGTCGACCGTCAGCAGCACGTCCTGCCCGGCGCGGACCTCGGTCGCGGAAGTCTTCTCGAGGCGGGCCCCGGGATCCAGCTGCGGCAGGACGATCGGCGACAGCGGCGAGAGGTGGGCGCTGCGGATCGCTTCGATGTCGAAGCGGACGATTTCCTGGCCGGCCCGCACCTCCTGGCCGACCTCCGACACGCGGGTGAAGCCCTTCCCTTTCAGGCCGACGGTGTCGAGGCCGACGTGAACGAGGACGCCGAGTCCTCCGGCGGCCTCCACGGCGAACGCGTGACCGCTGCTGTGGAAGACCAGCAGCGTCCCGTCGACGGGGGCGACAGCGCGGCCATCGGCTGGCTCGATGGCCAGCCCGTCCCCGATCATCTTCTCGGAAAAGACAGGATCGGGAACCTCCTCGATCGGCACGACACGGCCAGTCATGGGCGCGAGGATCGCGACGCGTGTCACCGCTGCTTGAGCAGTGTGTTGATCTCCGACCCGATCAGCTCGGCATATGTGCCGACGACGACCTGGACGCCCTTCCCGAGGACGATCGGCCGCCCGATCATGCCCGCCTGCTGGAGCTTTCGGACGTCCACTTTGCTGGTATCGACGAGGGTGGCACGAAGGCGCGTGATGCAGCCGTCGATGTCCTTGATGTTCTCCTTGCCACCGAGCGCATCGAGGTACGCCCGGGCCTTGTCCTGCAAGTCACACCTCCGGAATGGGGCGGAAAGACGACGAGTGGCCGATCGCTCGGCCACTCGTCCAGGGTGGGTCCGAAATCAGGCGGGCGAAGGCTCGGGAGCGACTTCCCCGAACTCCTCCGCCGCCTCGGGCTCGCGACCCGGTGTGGGCACGTTCAGTGCGTTGATGATGAACACGAACGACACGTAGTAGATCACCGCGAACACGGCACCGACCACGAGGAGCAGCACCGGGTTCTTGGCGATGCCGAAATTGAGCGCGTAGTCCGTGAGGCCGGCCGAGAAGCCGAAGCCGTCGCGGATACCGAGGCTGATCGTGATGAACGCCGACAGGCCAGTAAGCACGGCGTGCAGCAGGTAGAGAACCGGGGCGACGAACATGAACGCGAACTCGATCGGCTCGGTCACACCCGTGATGATCGAGGTCAGGGCAGCGCTCAGGAGGATGCCGCCGATGATCTTCTTGTTCTGGCTGCGAGCCGTGGTGTACATGGCGAGGGCAGCGGCCGGAAGGCCGAACATCATGATCGGGAAGAAGCCCGTCATGAACAGGCCGCCGTTTGCGCCCGGAACACAATCCGGCGTCTTGAACTGGTTCGTGCAGAAGAAGTGGTACAGGTCGCCGAACTGGAACCAGACCACGGAGTTGATGACGTGGTGAAGGCCGACCGGAATCAGCAAGCGGTTGAGGAACGCGTGCACCGCCGCCCCGGCCGGTCCGGCATTGGTCAGGGTGTTCGCGAAGTCGTGCAGCCAGGCCTGTGGGAAGTGCCACACGACGCCGAACACGACTCCCAGCACGAGCCCGCTGAACGCCGTCACGATCGGAACGAACCGGCGGCCTCCGAAGAACGCCAGCCACTCCGGGAGCCTGATCGAGTGGTAGCGCTCATAGAGCGCGGCCGCGACCAGTCCCATCATGATGCCGCCCAGGACGGCAGTGTTGAGCGCCTCGTCCTTGCCATATACCAGGACGCCAATGTCGACGAGGACCTTCGAGAAGACCCAGTAGCCGACTGCTCCGGCGACAGCCGCCGTGCCCACGTCGGCCGTAAACCCGGCTGCGACGCCAACGGCGAACAGCAGCGGCAGGTTGCTGAAAATGGCATCTCCCGCATCCGCCATCCATGGGATGTTCAGGAGATCCGGTTGACCAAATCGGAGCAGGATCGCGGCTGCCGGCAGTACCGCAATCGGCAACATGAGCGCCCGTCCGATTCGCTGTAGATAGGCAAACACGTGTGTTCCACCTCCAAGAGCGTTTTGCGAACGCGAGGACGGCTCCGGGCCGTCAACCTTGCTCGGGCGCTGGACCACCTCCCTTCGGGGCTGACGGTCGGCGGGACGCGCCCCGCGGACTGCCCGGGCCTCCGAGGACTCGGGCGATTCGCCCGCGGATCCCGGCCAGCGCGAACCCGAAGCCGAGGTCCGCGCGAAGGTTTGCGATGTTGAGGACGAACGGCACGTCGATGAGGACCCGCCAGACGGATGGCGTGCGCCCCGTGAGACGGACGATCCGCGTATAGCCCTTGTAGGTAGCTCGCGACGTGTCGTCCATGAAGATGATCGCGGCGGTATCGGAACTGGGTGGCGGCACCTCATCGACCGGCCCGATCACGAGCACGCTCTCACGCGCCTTTCCGAGCGAGATGCCGGCCCGAGCGAGGACCGCCAGCGCCTCGCGCAGCGAGCCGGCGACGCCGCTCTGGCTTGCGCGGGGCGATCGGAAGATCTTCAACTGCGTCGGAAGGTCCGCGGCTTCCGGTCGGGGGTCGATGCGCTGCACGCGCCGGCCGCGCTCGGCGAGATCGGCGGCCGACAGGTCGCCCAGGATTTCGACATCCGAAAGGCGGCCCGGGTGGACGGACTGGCCTGCGACCCGCAGGAATTCGAGCTCCGACTCGGGGACACCGAATGCGGCCGCGCACGCGAGGTCCACGGCGACAGCATCGGTTCCGATGATCAGCAGGCCAAGGTCGACCGGTTCGCCCGACAGCTCTCCTCCACGATGGAGGGCGCTGATCGCGTCGACGACGATCAGGCTGGGGGGCGCGGCTTCGGTCAGCCCGGCGATCACGTCCGACATGCGGTGCTGCTCGGCGAGCTGCGCGTCGGCCGGGAGCAGGTTGTACGCGAGGCGCAGCGCGCCGGCAAACGGGAGATACGCACTGCCGCTCAGACGCGGAACCGCGACCCGGAAGGACGCATCGAGCCAGCTTGCTGGCAGCTGGAAGCTGGCACCCGTGCCTGGGGACGGCGTGTCGCGATAGTGGCCCTCGTCGAACGCGAGGAGACGGGCGCCAGTGCGCCTGGCCAGTCCGTCGTAGCCGGCCCGGCCGAAGCTGTAGCGCGTTGGAAAGCCCGGCAAGCTCTGCGCACCGATTGAAACGGCTGCGCCCTCGCACGCTCGGGCCAAGCCCTCCAGGACGGCCGGAGCAGTGTGGGCATCGGGCGCATAGCGCGGATGCGTCCAGGGCAGGCTCGGCTGCAGCGACACGTCCCCGCCACTCGGCAGGGGGACTCCGAGCGCAACACTTGCCGCTCGGACGTGACCAGCAATCACGTCCGGGTCGTACCGTTCGCACGATGCCACGTAGACCGAGGTCATCGGCCCTGTGCTCCCTCTCGCTCAGGGACTCCGGCGTGCCCTCTTCGGGATTCGGGCCCTCCCCCGATCCCGGCCGGATTCGCGCGAGCCTAACAACCTGCGCCCGGAATGTACATACATTTCCCTCCCTAATGAATGTTCACAAGGCCGGGATCCGCGATCCGTAGGCCTCAGCCAGGGCTTGTACGCGCCGGTCGCCCCCGACGATGTTCGAGCTGATCCATACCGGCAGGTCGACCCCCAGCGCGTTCGCGCGCTCGGCCACCGCGACCAGAAGCAGGTTCCAGATATGCGCTCCCGCGATCGTGGATAGGGGCGCGAGGGCCGGCCCGCCAGACCCAGGGACGAACGCGGCATCACCGGCCGGCACGTGGGTATCGATGACGACATCGGTCACGTCCATCAGCCGACGGCCTTGAGCCTCGCGGCTCGGGACGCTCGACGAATGTTCCACCGAGGTCACCGCGATCGTGGCGGCTCCCGCATCCCTGGCGGCCACGGCGAGCTCGATCGGGACTGGATTGACCCCGGATTGGCTGAATACCACCAGCGTGTCCGCAGGCTGTATTCCTGCCTTGGCGGCGAGTGATCGCCCAGCCTCCTGGGTCCGTTCGTACGTCGTGCTGTTGCGGGCCCCGTTGAACAGGAGCATTGCCGGGTCCCACACGGGATTGATGTTGGCGAGGCCCCCGGGCCGATAGAAGGCCTCCAGTACGAGGGCAAGCCCGTGGCCGGTGCCGGCGACATGAATCAATCGATCACGGACGATGGTCTCGAGCACGGCCTCCGCGGCTCGACCGAGTGCCT
Organism: Candidatus Limnocylindrales bacterium; assembly: GCA_036506235.1. Classification (GTDB taxonomy): domain Bacteria; phylum Chloroflexota; class Limnocylindria; order Limnocylindrales; family CSP1-4; genus CF-16. The sequence continues at coordinate 5,577 of DASXSA010000094.1, forward strand.
CCCGGTTGGCCGATTCAATCGTCGTGAGCAGGTCGACGACGACCTCCGTGAGGCGGACGGAGGCGCCCGCGGTCACAGGCCGCCCTGGTTTGGTTCGCCGATGCAGGACGACCGTGCCCTGGCCACGCCGACGCGCGACCACGCCCTCGCGAACGAGCTCCAGGATTGCCTGGCGAACGGTCGGTCGGCTGACACCGAACCGGGCAGCGAGCTCGACCTCGGGGGTCAGCCGCGCTCCCTCCGGGTACAGACCCTGCTCGATCTGGTCGAGGATCGAGCGCTTGATCTTCGCGTAAATCGGTGCCCGCGCCATCGCCCCCCGCGCCTCCTGAGGCCTTCACGCGCGCCGCTCGCCGTGATCCGAACTACCTCGGACCGACGGGCCGAAGTTTGTAATGACATTTCGTGCCCGTCAAGGGTCCCGCCTCCGGGGCGGCTGGTACTGTCGGACTGGTCCAAAGTACGGCTTGGCGACCGCTTCAGGCGACCCCTACGCTCCGCCCAGCAGCGGGCCGGACTCTACCCCTTGTCACCCAATGGGGACTGAGCGGCCGCAAGGTGCGCACAACGAGGCAATCCATGGCAACGATGGCCGTCACAGAACTTGGGCCCATGCTCACGGCGAGCGAGGTAGCAGAGATGCTTCACCTCCACGTCAACACCGTGAAGCGGCTTGGGGATCGCGGCGAGCTCCCGTTCTATCGCGTCTGCAAGCGGGGCGACCGGCGCTTCCGCCTGGACGACGTGATGGCGTTCCTGGCTCGCAACAGGTAACCGGCGGTCGCGGCCACCCGGTCAGGGGTGGGCCGCCCTTTCGGCCAGAAGAGTCTCTGAGAAAGCCCGCCTGCCGGCGGGCTTTCCTGCCGTCCCGGTCGCCGCACGCCTAGAATTCGCGCGTCCTAGCCTGATCCTGCGCCACTCGTAGCCCGCGAGCCATCGGCGCGCCGCCCGGAGAGCGCCCGTCCGTGATCGACTTCACGCTGACCGACGAGAACCGGCTCGTCCAGCACAGCGCGCGCGCCTTCGTCGAGGCGGAGATCCTGCCCTCTATCCGCGAGTGGGACGAGAAGGGCGAGGTTCATCGCGAGGTCTTCGCCCGGATGGGCGAGCAGGGCTTCCTCGGAGCGCCGATCCCGGAGCGCTACGGCGGCGCGGGGATGGACTACATCAGCTTCGCGCTGCTCTGCGAGGAGCTCGAACGCGGCGATACCGCCTTTCGGGTCGTGCAGAGCGTCCACGTCGGCCTCAACTCTCTGGCCCTCCTGCAGTGGGCGACCGAAGAGCAGCGCCAGCGCTGGCTCGTCCCCCAGGCGCGCGGGGAGAAGCTGGCCACCTTCGGGCTGACCGAGCCCGGCGTCGGCACCGACGCGGCGAACCTCGCGACGACCGCGCGCCGTGACGGAGACGTCTACCGCCTGAACGGCCAGAAGATCTGGATCAGCCTCGCCGACATCGCCGACCACTTCCTGGTCTTCGCATCGGTCGACCGTGCCCGCAAGCACAGGGGCATCAGCGCGTTCGTGGTGGAGCGCGGAATGCGGGGCCTGACGACGGGGACCCTCCACGGGAAGCTCGGGATTCGCGCCGGCAACACCGGCTTCGTCAACTTCGAGGACGTACCCGTCCCGGTCGAGAACCGGATCGGCGAGGAGGGTGAGGGCTTCCTGATCGCGATGAGTGCGATCGACCAGGGCCGCTTCACCGTCGCCTCGGGGGCGGTCGGGCTCGCGCAGGCGTGCCTCGACGCCTCGCTCAAATACGCCCACGAACGGCAGACGTTCGGCGAGGAGATCGGCCGCCACCAGCTGGTCAAGCAGATGATCGCCAACATGGCACGGGGGATCGAGGTCGGCCGCCTGCTCGTCTTGCGGGCCGGCTGGCTGAAGAACCGGGGACTGCGCAATACTCGCGAGACGTCACTCGCGAAGTGGCACGCGACCGAACACGCGGTGCAGAGTGCGCTGGACGCGATCCAGATCCACGGCGCGAACGGCTATTCGAACGAGTTCCCTGTCGAGCGGTACCTGCGCAACGCCAAGGCGGCCGTCATCTACGAAGGCACCAGCCAGCTCCATACGCTGATCCAGGCCGATTACGCCCTCGGCTACCGGGAGGACCG
>DASXSA010000095.1:0-11238 GCA_036506235.1 Candidatus Limnocylindrales bacterium
TTTGGCGGCGACGGTGACCAGAACGTCAACCTCTTCTGGCTTGGCGGTGGCTTCCAGCCGGGTGCGACGAACGAACCGGGGGACTCCGACGAGATAGAGATCTCCGTGTCTCTTGGTGGCGGCGCGGACTCGCTGTACATAACGGACAGCGATGTCGCGCAGGACCACTTCGTCGTGGGCCAGGGGTCTGGCATGTTCGCGATCGGACGTATCAACCTCAACGCGGACGAGACGAACGGCATCGACGCCGACCTGACCCTCATCCTGGGTCTGGAGACCCTGACGATCAACGGCGCCGGCGGCGGCGATACCATCTCGGGAGCCGGAGGATTTGGGACCGGTGAAAGCTTCACGTATCCGGTGGCGATCTACGGAAATGCGGGCCCGGACACGCTGACAGGCGGGTCGTCCTACGACTACATCGAAGGCGGCTCGGAGGCCGACATCATCAAGGGCGGCCCGGGCCCCGACTACCTCAACTCACAGGACGGAGTCCAGGGCAACGACTCTGTCTACGGCGGGACGGGAGCCGACATCTGCGTCACCGATCCAGGAGACTCGAAGACGAGCTGCTAGCGAACAGGCCGGCCCCGTGAGGATCGGGGCCAGGCCCGACGCGCGCGTTATTTGACTTCGGCGCCCGCCGCCAGACCCTTTTCCGTGTACGACGTCAGCCGGTTGGCGAGCTCGACCAGCTCGACCGGGATGACGAACTTCGTCGCCGGGCCAGCGCCCAGATCGCGCAGCGCCTGCAGGTACTGCAGCGTCATCGTCTTCTCGTCGACCTGCTTGGCCGCCGCGAAGATCTGCTCGAGGGCTCGGCCGAAGCCCTCCGCCTCGAGGATCTGCGACTGACGCTTGCCCTCGGCGCGCAGGATGTTGGCCTGCTTCTCGCCCTCGGCAACGTTGATGTTTGCCTGGCGGGCTCCCTCCGACTCGGTGATCACGGCGCGCCGGTTACGCTCGGCCGAGAGCATCCGGTTCATCGCCTCCTGGACGTCGCGTGGCGGGATGATCTCGCGGATCTCGATGCGGGTGACTTTTCCGCCCCACGGTTCGGTGGCTTCGTCGAGCTTGGCGCGCAGGATCTCGTTGATCTGCTCGCGCTTGGACAGCACGTCGTCGAGCAGGATGTCGCCGATGACCGCACGCAGCGTGGTCGTGGCGATGCCCTGGAGGGCGCCGGCGAAGTTCTGGACGTTAACGATCGACCGCAGCGGGTCGACGATGTACCAGTAGATCAGGAAGTCGATGTTGATCGGCGCGTTGTCCTTGGTGATCGTCGTCTGGCTGGGCACCTCGACGAACTGCTCCCGCAGGTCGACGCCGACCGGCCGATCGACGATGGGGATCAGGAACACGAGCCCGGGTCCCTTGACCAGGCTCCCGTCGGTGTGTCCGAACCGGAAGATGACCAGGCGGGCGTACTGGTTCACGACCCTGACCGACAGGTAGATCACGATCAGGAGGACGAGTACAACGATCGCGACGGCGATCGGTCCTCCGAGATCGGTTATATCCATTTACGTTTCCTCCTCGGCGGACGGTCGGCCGGGCTCGGAGCCCGCGATCCACTGCGCCGCCAGATCAGTCAAGCATGACCGGTCGGGGCTTCGCTTGTGTGTGGGGTTTCGCTCGACTTCGGGGTTTCGCCCGCCTTCGGGGCTTCGCCCGTCTTTGGGGCTTCTTTCGCCATTGGGGCATCGCTCGCCGCGGGACCGAGCTGCTCGACGGTCAGCGTCAGTCCGGTCTGGCTCACGACCTTCACCAACTGCCCCCGCGCGATCGGCAGCCCATCGGCGGATCGAGCGGACCAGTCCTCGCCCGCGACGTGGACCGAGCCGTTCGGCTCCAGCGGCCGCTGGACCTTGCCCACGAGTCCGGGCGGCAGCAGGCCCGCGTCGCCTCCGCGCAAACCAATCGGCAGGCGCGCCCGTCGGCGGACCTGCAGGGCAGCCCGGAGGACCACGAACGCGAAGAACAGGCTCCAGGCGACCATCGCCAGGATGACCCATGGTGAGACGCTGATCGGCGGCAGGCCTGGGGCCGGGGACGTGTACAGCGCCGATGCGCCCAGGGCGAAGCAGATGGCCCCGCCGATCGCGAGCAGCCCGTGGCTGGCGACGGAGTGCTCGAGGATCAGCAGCACGACACCAAGCGCGATGAGCAACAGCCCGCCGACGTTGAGCGGTAGCGTTCCGAACCCGATGAAGGCCAGGATGATCGACAGTGCGCCGATGATCCCGGTCACGAAGTTCGGGTGATAGATCTCGAACAGCAGCCCGTAGAACCCGAGCGTAAACAGGATGAACGCGATGTTCGGGTCGCCGAGGAGCCGGAACAGGCTTTGGAACGGGGTCATCGGCTGCTCGACGACCGATGCGCCCGTGAGCGCGAGCGTGACCTGTCGGCCGGCGGGCAGCGTGACGGTTCGGCCATTCGCGAAGGCGATGAGCTCGTCGATTGTGCCGGCCATGCCGTCGATCGCTCCGGCCTTGAGCGCGTCTTCGGCCGTGTACGACTTGGCATCCGAGACGGTCGACACCGCCCAGTCCACGTTCCTGCCGCGCGCCTTCGCAATCGCCGAGATGTTGGCGATCGCATCGTTCTTGACCTTCTGGCCGAGCGTCCCGGGAATGTCCTGCCCGTTGTTGTCGACCGGCGAGGCTGCGCCGATGTTCGTCCCCGGCGCCATGACGGCGAGTGCGCCAGACAGCGTGATGAAGGTTCCCGCGCTGGCCGCACGGCCGCCGGATGGTGCGACCCACACCGCCGTCGGGACCGTGGCGTTCAGGAGGGCTTTCGTAATGTCCTCGGTTGAGTCGAGACGGCCCCCCGGCGTGCTCAGCTCCACGACCAGCAGGGCAGTGCCGTCGCCCTGCGCGCGCTGCACGGCGTCCTTGATGTAGTTGGCCATGAACGGGTCGACCTCGCCCGTCGTCGGGAGGACGACGACGCGCGGTCCCTCCCCTCGCGTAACCGGCGCAAGCGCCACCGCCATCGCCAGCGCTCCCAGGACGAGCACCAGGCGAGTGACGATGCGGACCGCGAAACGGTTCACGACTACCTCTCGCGGTTCATCGTAGCGCTTCCCGCGCAGAGCTCTCGAGCGCCTCGAAGACGAGCGCGCTCCAGCTCTCCATGAGCTCACGCACGGAGGCGACTCGCGACGCATCGGCAAACGAGCCCGACAACTTGTGCGTCTCCCTGACCGCGACCGGTCGGCCACCGGCGTCTGCCTCGATGACGATCCCGAGATGAACCGCGCCCACGTCGGTTTCATCGTCGTTCAGGAGGCCGACGAGCGAGAACTCCGGCTCGAAATCGGCCTCGATCTCCTCCTGCCACTCCCGGCGCAGGCCACCCCACACGCCTCTGTCGCCGGGATTGATGTGGCCACCGACCCCGATCGAGTAGCGGTCGTGCAGACGCGCGTCTCCGCCCGCCTTCGTGCGGCGCATCAGGAAGTAGTCAGGGCCGTCCCGAAGCACGAGGTAGGGGATGATCTGCTTCAGCGACGGATCGCGCTCCATGAGGCTTCGCGGACGGAACTCCCCTGCCCGAGCGACGATGTCGAGTGTCTGAGCGACCCCCTCCCGGCGGACGCCTCGCCAGGCCGCCGCGTCGGGCAGCAGCCTGCGCGGGACGACGAGAACGAGTTCCTCGTGGCTCACCGTGGGTCGGTCGTCCTGCGGCGCAGGGCCCTCAGCCATCCTCTCCAAGGCGGTCGCGGGCGGCCTGAAATCGGCGCCGGATGAGGTCAACGTCTGCGGCCGCGGCGTCGTCCGCCTCGGCGAGGCGCTCGACCTCCTCCAGCCAGTCGCCGAGCACCCCGTGGAAGTCCCGCAGGCGCTGCAGCAACGCGTTCGCATTCGTGGCGACGATGCCCGCGCCCATCTCGGGATCGCCGCGCGCCAGGCGCGTCGTGTCACGCCAGCCTGACGCCGCGAGGGATCGCGCGATGTCCCAGTCCCGATCCCCGGGGCGGCCGCTCGTGGCAACCGATTCGACGAGCGCCGCCGCGAGCAGGAGCGGCAGATGGCTGATCGCGGCCACCGCCGAGTCGTGCTCCATCGCGCTCATCTGCACCGGACGCCCTCCGGAGGCGCGGGCCAGTTCCTCGACGAGCTGCGTGGCTTCGACGTCCGCGCCGTCCGCAGGCACGACGATCCAGGGACGTTCGCGGAAGAGATCGGGCGTGCTCGCCGCGTAACCCGTCTGCTCGCGGCCGGCCATCGGATGGCCGCCGACGAATCGCAGCCCGTGCCGCCCGGCGCGCTCGACGATCGCCATCTTCGTGCTGGCGACGTCCGACACCACGGCGTCGCTCCTGAGTACCGACGCGAGGTCGCCTGCCAGGCGGTCCACGAGCTCGAGGCAGGCCAGCGGCGGACCGGCGAGGATGACCAGATCGGCATCGGCGACCGCCGAGGCGGGATGGGCCGCCGCCTCGTCAAGCACGCCTTCGTCGACTGCCGCCAACGGTCCGTTGCCGCTGGGTGACCAGGCGATCAACGACGCGTTTTTCAGCGGTGCGCCGGGTGCGGCGTGGATCGCTCGCGCGATCGAGCCGGCGATCAGTCCGAAGCCGAGGAAGGCGATCCGCATCGACGGATTATCGGCATGGCCGGGCTTCGCCGGCAGGACCCGATGCTAGAATGCCGCGCAGCGCGACTGGGGGCCGCGACGTGTCCGCATCCCCCATGCGCCGGCATGGAGCACTCCCAACCATGCAGCTGACCGACACGAAGCCGATTCGCGTCCTGCTCGTCGACGACCACCAGCTGCTGACCGGCGCCCTCTCCCAGATGATGAGCCGCGAGCCTGACCTGCGCGTCGTGGGGGTGGCGGGAAGCGTGGCGGAAGCCAAGACGATGTCGCGCGAGCGTGTTGATGTCGTGCTCATGGACTACCGCTTGCCGGACGGAACCGGCGCCGAGGCCACGCGCGCGATCAAGGCGCGCTGGCCGGCCGCGCGTGTCGTGATGCTCACCGCCCTGAATGACGACGAGACCGTGCTGGAATCGATCCAGGCCGGGGCCGACGGCTACCTGACGAAGGACAAGGCGGTCGAGGAGGTCGTCGGCGCGGTTCGTGCCGCCAATGCCGGCGAGACGCTACTCCCCAGGTCGGTCATCGTGGGCATCGCCCAGCGCGTCGCGGCCGCCCGCGACCGCGGCATCGAACGTCGGCAGGTCGAGCCGCTGACACCCCGCGAGCTCGAGGTCCTCAAGGCGCTCACCGAGGGCCGCTCCACCCCGGAGATCTGCGAGCAGCTGTTCATCGCGCCGAACACCCTGCGCACGCACGTCCAGAACATCATGGGCAAGCTGCGGGTTCACTCGAAGCTCGAGGCCGTGGCCTTCGCGCTCCGCCACAAGCTCGTTGAACCGCCGCGGAGCGAGGATCGCCTCTACTAGCTCCAGCGCATCAGCCGCCTATGGACCCCGGCGGGTGCTCCGCCGTTTCGCTTTACGCCGCTCGTCGGTACGTCGTTCCTCGGCGTCCGGCGGGCCCGGATCGTCCGGCGGATTCTCGCGACGGATCATCCCGCGGCGCTCAACCTCTCGTCGCTCCAGGTTGAGAAACGCCCCGCAGCGCGGGCAACGCCGCTCCTCCGCGAACAGGGACTCCAGCGGGGCGACCGTGTAGATCTGCCGGCCGCATTGCCAGCACGCGAGGCGGGGCATTCGCGCATCCTACCGCTGAGCGGCAATCGCGCCGCGAACCCCGGTCCGGCGCTTTGCGCGCCCCGATCTGCCGCTCCCCCGATCAGATGGGACGGATTCCGCCGGAATTCGTATCCGCGATTACGGTCAATGCATGATGCGAAGCGGCTGGGCGCAAGCAATCATCAACCCGCGTTCGCCGCTCGACGGCGACCGACGATCACTCGGGCAGGTGATCGTACTGCGAGTCGTCTCTTCCCCCCAGAGGCGACTCGCGATTTTTTTCCGACGTTATCCGCGTTCGGATCGCTGACCGGCCCGCTACCAGGGGCGACGCCGGCCGCGGCGGCCTGGCAGGCGCCAGGACACCGCCGAGCTTCCCGACAACGGGAACAGCACGACTAGCCAGCCGGCCTTGCCCTCGTCGCCCTTGTGGCCGCGGCCGTGCCCGCACGGCCGAACCACAGGTCCTGTGGTCTTGTGGTGCCCGGGCGGTCCATCGACCGAGCCTGGACAGGGTGGTCGCGCCTTCGGTGTGGCAGGCGGCGGCAGAGTGGGCTGGGTCGGCGTCGACGTCGGCTGCGGCGTACGCACGGGCGTCGCCGTCGGTCGAGGCGTGCGTTCGGGAGTCGGGCTCGGACGCGAGGGCCGTGCCGGCACGACGGACGCGGGCGCGGGCGGGGTGCTCGGCGGGTTGGTTTCGGTTGAGGCGGGTGCCGCGGAAGGCTCGAGGGACGCGGCCGGCGAGGCTTCGAGGCTGGCACTGGGCACGGCGCTCGCGGACGGCTCCGGGCTGGGCGATGGCGCTGCGCTGCCGCCTGTCGGTGATGCGCTCGAGACGGTCGAGGAACCGGGAGCCGCGCTTGCAGGCTGAGGACTTGGGGAGGGCTGCCGGGAGGCCGCGCCGGTCAGCGGGCCTGATGGCCGACTCGTCGGAGCGCCTGCAACGCCGCCGGGACCGGGGTTCGTCGGTGCCACGCTGCCGATTGCGAGGGCGACGGTCACGAGGACGAGATTCAGCATCCCGAGCGCGATGACCAGGCGCGCACGCAGGACGGTGGGCATCGTCGATCCGGGCTTCCTTCCTCATGCGGAGGTCCGACCGTGGGCCCGGAGATGGTACACCGGGGCACCGGCCGGCATCAGCCCGATGACTGCGCCGCTGCCTCCACGCGGCCCCCGAATCGGGCTTCCACGAGCGGCTCGTAGCGGGCCGGACCGCCGCCCGTGTGGCTCTCGAACAGCACGATCCGATCGGCCTGCCACGCTGCCGCGAGGCCCTCGGCTGACTGGATGAGACGGCGCGCGGCTGCCGGCCCCGATCGCACGCCGTCAGTACGGCCGAGCGTGAGGTGGGACTTGAACGGGCGCTCCTCGGCCGGCCAGCCTTCGATCGCCAGGGCCTGGTTCAGCTCGCGCGCAAGGTCCCGCATCTGCTCGGTGCCGACGGTGATACCGAGCCAGAGCGCCCTGGGCCGGGCTGCCGAGGGAAAGGCACCTGCTCCATCGAGGACGACGTCGAACGGGTTCACGCGACGGGCCACAGCCTGGACCGTCCGTTGCAGTGGCGCCAGCCGTTCCTCCGGCGTCGCGCCGAGGAATCGGAGCGTGACGTGGAGGCCATCCATCCTGACCCAGCGCACGCCCGGCCTGGCTCGACGGCGGCTGTCTGATGCCGTGACGTCCTCGCGGCGCTCTCCGCCCTCGGCCTGGTCCACGCCTTCGACGAGTCGGGCAACGCGGGCGCGCACCTCGTCGGGCAGCGGCACAGCAATGAACAGCCGGCGCGTCGGCGGCCGCTCAGGCTCGAGCGCGTTCATGCTCGCGTGCGAAAGCCTCACGATCCTCCCGCAGGACCTCCAGTGCGCGTTCCCGGTCATGCCAGCCGAGCACGTCCGTTTCCTTCGCCTCGAGCAGCTTGTACGTGTCGAAAAAGTGCTGGATCTCGACGAGGCGGTGGGGCTCCACCTGTTCCAGGTTCTCGAGGTGCTTCTGGTGCGGGTCGCCGACGGCGACGCAGAGCACCTTGAAGTCCTCGCCCTTGTCGTCGCGCATTTCCAGCCCGCCGATCGGTCGAGCCCAGACGTGGCAACCGGGGAAGGTGGGCTCGTCGATCAGTAGGAGCGCGTCGGTCTGGTCGCCATCACCCGATCGCGTTCCCGCGATGTAGCCGTAGTCGAAGTTGTAGTAGACGGCGGACGAGAGGACGCGGTCGAGCCGGAAGACCTGCGCGTGCTCGTCCCACTCGTATTTGTTGCGGCTGCCGCTCGGGATCTCGACGACCATCTCGACGACGTCGGGAAACGGCCGATCCTGGCTCACCGCCCAACGATACGACGATCGCCCGCAGGCCACGAGCGGGGCGCCTTGCGTCAGATACGAATGACAGTCGTGTCAGACGCGGGTGCTTCGCCTCACCGTGGAGGGCTAATCGTTGTAGAGGCGCTCCTCGATGAGCTTTTCCTGCACCGTGCGCCCGTTCGGGTCGAAGCAGGAGAACTCGAAGTGCTTCTCGAACTCGAGGTCGACGTTGTCCTGGCCGCCGCGGTTCTTCTCGACCGACACGATCACCCAGTCCCGGAAGCGCTGCGCCTGGTACGGGTTGAACTCGATGTTGACCTTGGCGACGATGTTGTACTTCTCGTTCATGATCAGGATGATGTCGGCCTCGTAGTTGATGGCCGAGGAGCCGCGCAGGTGGTGGTTGCGCAGGCGGGATGCCTTCAGGCCTTCCTTGTCGGCGGCCACGATGGCGATCATCGGCACGTCTTCGGATAGTGCGATGTCCTTGAGCCCGTTGACCACGTAGGTGACCTTCTCGGCCTCGGTGGGCGGCTCCGGAATGACCGGCACCTTCTGCAGGTAGTCGACGACGACCACGAGCCGCCGGTCACCCGACAGGTCACGGTGCTGGCGAACGAGGTCCCGGATGTTGTCGACCGTGCTCGCCGTCTGCGAGCCGCGCAGCAGGAACAGGTTCTGGCCGTAGCGGGCGATGCGATCGAGCGACGGCCGGAGGCGGGGGTTGTTCGCCAGCTGCGCCATGCTCGTGCCTTCCGCGACCCACGAGCCGAGGATCTCCTTGCGGACGTCCTGGATCTTGATCGCGCCGGTCTTGTGGGGGAGATGGGCTAGGGCCGATTCCATCGCGATCAAGCGGTTCAGGAGGTACTGCTCGTCGTGCTCGAAGCACAGGTACAGCACGTTGGCCTGACCGCCCGAGGCAACGTTGCGGCCCATCTGCATGGCCATCGTGGTCTTGCCGGTTCCCTGCGCGCCACCGATCAGCAGCAGCTCTCCCGCGCGGAGGCCCATGCCGATCGTCTTGTCCATCGGCGTGAAGCCAAGGGGAACGGGCTGGTACTCCCCTACCCGGCCCGTGGAAACCTTCTCGTTGAGGTCGACGAGGACGTCGAGCGCCGAGCGAGGCGCCATGCTGCCGTTCGCCGTGTCCAGCCGCCAGGAAGACTTCTGGGCGGCTTCCATGACAGGATCGATCGCCTCGGTGCTCACGCGCGCAGTTCCTCCCCGGCCTGATCTGGAACCAATCATCAGTGGCTGCCTCTCACCCGCACAGCCGGTGCGTGGCGGCACTGGCGGCGAGGGCATGGTAGCACCGGGTTTTCGCCGGTCACCCCCCGAACCGGCCCCCGTGGCACCGGCCGAAGGTACCCCACCCAGTCAGCGGAGCGATGTGGCCAGCTCGTCCCAGTAGCGGGCGATCGTGCGAATGCCGGTCTCGTAGTTGCCGAGGTCCATCCACTCGTTCGGAGCGTGCGCGCCGCACTCGGGCTGGACGAAGCCGAGCAGGACGACGGGCAGTCCGAGGAGGTTCTCGAAACTTGCACAGATCGGGATGGAGCCACCTTCACGGATGTAAACGGGCGCCCGGCCGAACGTCGCCTCGAGCGCGCGAGCGGCGGCCTGCGTGGCCGGATGGTCGATGGCCGTCAGGCTCGGGTCGCCGTTGCCGAGGCTCGTGACTTCGACCGTGACGCCGGGCGGGGTCACGCTTGCCACGTGCGCCTTCAACAAGGCGAAGATCCGGCGAGGATCCTGTCCGGGGACAAGCCGGCAGCTGACCTTGGCATGTGCCCGTCCGGGGATGATCGTCTTGCTGCCCTCGCCCTGGAAGCCGGACCACAGCCCGTTCACGTCCAGCGTCGGACGGGCGCCGCGCCGCTCCAGGACCGAGTAGCCGGGTTCGCCCGCAAAGGCTGGCACGCCGAGCGTCTGCCGGTACGACTCCTCGTCGAAGGGCAGCTCGGCAAGGGCCTCCCTCTCGAGGTCCGTCAAGGGCACCACGTCGTCGTAGAAGCCGGGTATCCGGACGATGCCCTCGGGACCCTTGAGCGAGGAGATGATCCACGCGAGTGCGTTGGCCGGGTTCTGGATCACGCCGCCGTAGCCACCGGAGTGCATGTCGAACGGTGGGCCGACGACGTCGACCTGGGCGTACATGATCCCGCGCAGAGCGATCGTGATCGCCGGCAGGTTGCCATCGAAGAACTCGGTGTCACTGATGACGGCGACGTCTGCCTGCAGCTGGTCGCGATGGTCCTCGAGCCACTGGTCGAGGCCGGGCGAGCTCGCCTCCTCGTCGCCTTCGAAGACGAACTTCAGGTTCAGCGGCAACCGTCCGCGCGTCGCAAGCAGCGCCTCGGCGGCCCGAAGGTGCATATGGATCTGCGCCTTGTCGTCGGCGGCCCCCCGCGCGAGCACCCGGTCTGCCTTCAGGATGGGCTCGAATGGCGGCGACTCCCAGAGGTCGAGCGGGTCCACGGGCTGGACATCGTAGTGCCCATAGACGATCGCGGTCGGAGCCCCTTCTGCGTGCAGCCAGTCTGCGTACACGATCGGATGAGCCTCGGTCTCCGCGAGCTCGACGTGCTCCGCGCCAAGCCGCCGGAGCTCTGCGGCGAGCCATTCGGCAGCACGGCGGCAGTCACCGGAATGTTGCGGAAGCGCCGAGATGCTCGGAATGCGCAGGAATTCGGTGTACGAGGCGAGCCGCTCTTCCCGAGTGGACTGGAGGTAGCTCTCCAGGTCCGTGCTCGTCGAAGACACCGTCATTGAAACCTCCGGTTCCGTGGGGGCAAGCGCGCCAGGGCTGGCGCGGAGAGTCGTTGCCGCGAGTCTATCCGGCGGCGTCGGGCAGCGCCGAGGGCGGGAAACAAGGCCAGCGGGTCACGTGACGCGAGTCGTCGGGCGGATGGCGTCGCGGGGCATCCGCCTCCGACCTCGGAGAGCGGGTGCCCTTCGACGATGCGCTTGCCGAGCCCCGTCAGGCCGGGCTGGGGTTCGGGTTCGGGCTGGGTGCCGGCTGCGGTGCCGACGGTCCGGGTGACGTGCCGCCCGAGGTTCCCGGAGCGATGATCCGCGGCATGCCGTGGAGCGGCGCCTTCGGCGGTAGATCGCTGAACAGCTTCTCGAATTCGTCCGCGTCGACCGTCTCTTCGGCGACGAGCTTTTCAGCCAGGCCGGTCAGCCGGGACTTGTGCTCGCCCAGGACCTCCATCGCCCGCGTGTAGCCGCGGTCGACGATCGCCCGGACCTCCTCGTCGATCGT
>DASXSA010000096.1:0-3008 GCA_036506235.1 Candidatus Limnocylindrales bacterium
TGTCCTCCGGGGTCGGGAAGACGACCAGCCTGGCGGCCACGACGCGGGCGACCAGCGCGACAAGCAGGACCGCGAGGGCCGAAAGCCAGGCCTCGAGGGAGCCCATACGCTCGACGTCCCCCAGGAGGTCCCGCCTGCTCATGGGGTCATTGCCGTTGCAGCCGGCACCGCGGCGGTCGTCGCGCACCGGGAGGAGGAACCCGCGGCACAGACCGGGTAGAGGGCAACCGAAGGTGCCGGGCCGGCACCGGGAGACTGCCCATCGCGCAGCGTCAGGATCGGCGGACCCACCCATTCGGGGCGGCTCCCGTCGAGGATCGGGGCCACCGACGGGACCGCGTCGTCACGCTCGAGCACGAGCCAGCGCACGTCGTATGCGCGGGCGACCTGCTGAACGGTCTCGAGCGGGTCGTTGACGAGTACGACTCCACCGCGACCCGTGTAGTAGCGGTAGCCGGCCGCGTCGATGGACATGATCCGGTCGGTCGGTGCCGCGCCCGCGAGGTCGAGGGCCACGGCCACTTGCTGGCGCTCCTGCCGCTCGCTCTTCCAGCCCGCGTGGACGACCAGGGAAGCCCCTAGTGCGCTCAGGAGCGCGAAGCTGACCGCAGCCCCCGCGAATATCCGGCTGGCTTGCTTCACGTTCCAGGTCCGCCGCCGTGCGGCGACCCAGGCGACCGAGGCGACGATCCCCTCGAGCGCCAGGATGTAGGCATGCGGCGCGAGCGCGACCGCGGAGTGGATGAAGGTCCCGCCGGGCACGTGGACGGCGGAGACCAGCGCCGAGAACGCGAAGAGCAGGATCGCGTAGGCGAAGAACGGCCCGAAGTCGACCGAGCGCCGCCGCTGCCACGCCCCGACGAGCATGAACGGGACCAGGATTACCCCGCCGACCAGGACGCTGAAGATGACTACCGCCGCGACGAAGCCGAGGACGCGGCTCTCGACGAGCGGGCCGAGCCCCTGGCCGAGGAAATACTGCAGCGTCCCGGGTGCCGTGATGCTGTTCCACTCGGCGATGTTGCGGATGAACAGGACCTTGCCCGAGGCGGCCGACGGCGACAGGCTGCCGAAAACCTCCAGCTGCCGCACGAGCCAGGGCCCGACGGCGACGAGGAACAAGACGCCGGAAGCGAGCGCTGCGGCTACCGGAATACGCCAGCGGACGGGCTCAGACGCGCGCGAGCGGAGAGCGCGCCACCGGTTCCAGACAAAGGCCAGCGCGATCACCGCTGCGACGAGCACGCCGTCGTTGCGGGCCAGCGTGGCGAGACCGGCCAGCAGACCCGCAAGTACGAAGGAAGGCGCGCTGCCCTTCAGGCCGCGAGCCGTCATCCACAGCGCCCCGACGACGAGCGGCTGGAAGAGTGAGAAGTTATCGGGCTGCGCCATGAACGGCACTGATGCGGCCGGGATCGCGGTCAGGATCCCAGCGCCGATCGCGACCAGCGAGCTGGCGCCGGCCTCGCGCGCGATCTCCCACGCGATTGGGGCCGCGAGCGAGCCGATGAGCGCGAACGGTGCCGCGGCCGCGAGCGGGCTTTCCCCGAACATCGCCAGGAACGGGACCTGGACCAGCGACGCGAGCGGCATCCAGTGGGCGTTGGAGGGGATCGGTAGCACCGGGTTCGCGGGCAATCGGCCGCCGACTTCGGCGAAGATCCAGATGAAGTCGACGTTGAAGCCGCGGCCCTCGTGGAGTGCCCGCGCGACGTCGACGTAGTAGAAGGAATCGGGATAGGCGGGGTCCGGGAAGTGAAGGACCAGGACCGCACGCACAGCAAGCGCAAGCAGGTACAGGGTGACGGGGATCCCCACGGCCGGCCGAGGATAGCATCGGTGCACCGGCGCTCCGACCGGTACGTATGGGCTAGCCGAGTCGGTCGGTCAGTTCAGGAATTCAGCGCGGATGGCTGGGCCGGGAGCGCCTCCAACGGCGCGGGCCGCTCCGCAAGCTGGTCGGGGATGAGGTCGCGGTCGGCCAGGAACCTGGCTCGCGTTGCGAACATGTAGGCGCCCGCGTAGAGCCCTGCCACCACCAGCAGCAACGCCTGGTAGCCGGTGATGAGGGCCAGGTATTCGATCGCTCCGCCGACGACGGCGCCCAGCAGATTCGACGCAAACGCCATGTCCGCGGCCCGGGTATCGCGGAACGAGTAGGCGAAGCACAGGTTCGCCAGGAACACCGGCGCGAACGCGACCACCGATGCCACCAGGTAGCGCAGGCCCGGCGGTTCGAGCAGCAACGCGTCCGGCGGGAGGACCCAGGCGACTGCGAGCGAGAAGGCCAGCGCCATGTACAACGGCGACCTCGACAGCCTGAGCCTGCTGCTCACAGCGATGGCCCCGAGAACGCTGCTCAGGATCGCGAAGAACACGAGCGAATTCACGACCCAGGTATTGCCGAACAGGAGGCCGAAGGCCACCAGGCTGCGGGTCTCCAGGAGCATGAACGCCGTCCCCAGGACGAAGAAATGCGGACTGAACCTGCGCAGCGAGAGCCCAGTCGCGCGGGCCACGCCCCCGACGGCCAGGGCCCCGAGCAGGAGGATGACCCCGAGGGCGAGGAGATAGTAGGAAGAGATGCCTGGCTCCCGCAGGTACAGGAACGGCCAGTCGTCCGTTGGAGAGGCGGCTTCCGAGGTTGGGGCCAGGCGCTGCGCGGTCCCGCCCGGCGGCAGGCCCCCGGTCGCTGCCAGCCCGGGACCCGCGGCAAGCACGGCGGCGTGGCCGCCCACCTCGTCGTAGTAGGTCACGGCGGCGGGCGCCCCGAAGGTCGAATCGAGCATCCCTCCGAGGCGGTCGACCAGCCAGGGCTGCCAGTAGAAGTTGTAGAGCACGAACACGCCGTCCGGCGTGAGGTGATCCCGGACGGACGCGAACGCCTCTCGCGTGAACAGGAACGACTCGAGGCGGATGGCGTTGGCCGTCGAGAAGAGGGTCAGCGAGTCGGGCTGGGCGAAGATGACGAGGTCGTAGCGTCCGTCCGTGTCGCGGAGGAACGCCCG
>DASXSA010000097.1:0-3427 GCA_036506235.1 Candidatus Limnocylindrales bacterium
GATCGTGCCGCGCCAGCTGAACGAGCTGGTTGGAGATCCCGATCCGGAGCGTGCGCGCCGCGCCATGGAGGCGATGCTCAAGATGGGCAAGATTGATGTCGCCGAGCTCCAGGCAGCGGCCGACGCGCCCTAGAGCGGCCCAAGCTTCCACGGTTCAGTAGGCGGCCGCCAGGGGCGATCGGTTATCGTCGCGATCACGCTGTTCGACGATCTGGTCCACGTCGGCGAACCTCCAGGATTGTTCAGATGGCCGCTTTCAGCCGAAAGGGACCCGTGGGGGTGGGCAGCCCACCCGTGCGCTGGTCGCTGAGCGGACGGCGGCCCGACGGGGCGAGATCGCCGGCCGCTCTCGGCGCCGATCCCGCCTTTCCCGGCTCGACGTATACGACTCTCGCATCGGCCCGCAGCGTCGCCGTGCACGAGGTGACGTGCCACTGGGAGGCCGGCGCGGGGATGAACGAGCGTTTCAGTCAGTTCGGGCTGTGCCTCGTTCGCCGCGGGATGTTCGTCCGCACGACCCCGCGCGCGGAGCTGCTCATCGATCCAACGACGGCCTACTTCGAGCAGCCGGGCTTCGAGCAGCAGATCACGCACCCGCGGGCCGCGCATGGCGTCACGACGGTCGTCCTGCTCTCTGACGAGGCGATGGTGCGCTATGCGGGCGACGTCACTTTGCCGGATGTTCTGATCCCCATCGGCCCCGACGTCCAGCTCCTGCACGCGGACCTCGTCGCCGACCTCCGCGCGGGGATCGACCGGCCAGAGCTCGACGCGCGGCTGACCGATCTGATCGGCCTCCTCGTCGAGCGCGCTGCGCCCGGACGCCTGACGGCTCGCCGTCCTGGGACCCGAGCGGCACACGGCCAGCTCGTCGACCTCGCCCGTGAGGCCATCGCCGCTGATCCAGCCTCCTTCGATCTCGGGGCGCTGGCCGCAGATCTCGGGTGCACGCCGTTCCACCTGAGCCGCGTGTTTCACCGCATGACCGGAACGACCCTGACGCGGTACCGCAACCAGGTTCGCGCGACGGCCGTCATCGACCGAGTGGCCGCCGGGGAGGAGAAGCTAGCCGACCTGGCCGCGGAGCTTGGCTTCTCCGATCACAGCCACCTCGTTCGGGTACTGCGGCGTGCCATTGGCCAGTCTCCCTCCGAGCTGCGGCGCCGATTCCGCGGAGCGGTCGTCGATGGGAAACGGACAAGCAGATCCAAGCCGTACGGGAACGCGCTGCCGTAGGCTCGATCGGAGCCGGTGGCTGTCCCGCACACGACCGACTGCGACAGACGTTGGCTGCGCGTGCGAGCGATACGGTGGTTGGTTCGATTCGCGGGCCTGGGTCGTCATCGCTCGCCGCCGCCGAGCTGCTCGGTCGTGCGCTTACGACAATGCAGACCTGAAGGGAAACACGCGGCCATGCGGAGGATCAGGACATTCTGGTGGTTCGACGACCAGGCCGAAGAGCCCGGCGGAACTGAGGAGCGTGAGGAGGCTCGGACATGGCTACCTTCGTCCTGATCCACGGTGCGGGCGACGTCGGGTGGTATTGGCACCTTGTCGAGGCGGAGCTGCGTGAGCGAGGCCACGACACCGTGGCCCCAGATCTTCCGTGCGACGACGACTCGGCCGGGCTCCCCGAGTACGTCGATGCCGTGGTGCAGGCGATCGGCGATCGGACCGACCTCGTCGTGGTGGCCCAGTCGCTCGGTGCCTTCACGGCCCCGCTCGTCTGTGATCGGGTGCCCGTGAAGCTGCTCGTGCTGGTTGCCCCGATGATCCCCGCTCCGGGCGAGGCGCCGGCCGACTACTGGGTGAACACCAGATACGGGGAGGAGGTGCGGGAGAGCTACGACGATACGATCGAACTCTTCTATCAGGACGTTCCGCCGGAGCTGGCGTCCGAGGCCCTGAAGCGGGGACGTGAGCAGTCCGAGGCCCGAATGGGAGAGGCATCGCCGCTCGAGGCGTGGCCCGACGTCCCCACCCGGGTCCTGCTCTGCCGCGACGACCGCCTGTTCCCGGCCGGCTTCATCCGGCGGGTCGCGCGCGAGCGCCTGGGCATCACGCCCGACGAGATCGACGGCGGGCACACGCCGGCGCTGAGCCGTCCGAAGGAGCTGGCCGAGCGCCTCCAGGCGTACGCGGCCCACGACGGCGCGAGCTCCGGCTGACACCATGCACTCGGGATTGTGGCTGCCGCCGTTCGAGGAGCTTGCCGATCCGGGCGTGGTCGCAAGACTGGCCGCCGAGGCGGAGGAACGGGGTTGGCACGGGGTCTTCGTGTGGGATCAGCTCCGCTGGCGTGAGCCGATCCGGCAGGTGGCCGATCCGTGGATCACCCTGGCGGCGATCGCCGCTGCCACCGAGCAGGTGAGGCTAGGCCCCATGGTCACCCCGTTGGCGCGCCGCCGCCCCGCCAAGGTCGCCCGGGAAACCGCGAGTCTGGACGTGCTCAGCGGTGGCCGGCTCATCCTCGGCGTTGGTCTGGGCGCCGACCGGTTCGCCGGGGAGTTCTCGAAGACCGGGGAGGAGCTCGATGATCGGGTGCGCGGCGAGATGCTCGACGAAGCCCTCGAGATCCTTGTGGCCGCCTGGTCCGGCGAGCCCGTCACCCATCGCGGCATGCACTACCTCGTCGATGACGTGCAGTTCCTGCCTCGGCCGGTGCACCTGCCGCGGGTACCGGTGTGGACCGCGGCGTTCCCGGGACACGTCAAGCCGCTGCGCCGCGCCGCACGCTACGACGGCTTCTTCCCGGTCGGCCTCGAGAGCGCGGATCAGTTCGCAGAGGCGGTCGCGGCCGTGCGCGACCTGCGCGGCGACAACCCGGCGCCCTACGACATCGCCGTCGAGCTGTCCCCGGGCAGCGATGTCGCCCCGTACGCCAAGGCCGGCGCCACCTGGTGGATGACCGCGTTGGACCCCGGGATCTCGCTGGACGAGGTTCGTGGTGTGATTCGAGAAGGCCCGGCAGGATGAAGCGTCAGTTCGTGCCAGCGCCGAACGTGGAGCGCAGTTGAGAACGGGCGATCCATGCGGATGAGTGGAGGTGAAGAGCATTGACGGGAGAACCCGTATCCGCGCACCCGATGCTCGGCGAAGACTCGGCCGCGGGGGAGGGGTCCTGGTTCGGACCGGCAAGTTCCGGCTCGTGGGAAACGGCGCGCCAGATCGTGGAGACGGCCCCGGCGACCTACTGGCTTGCGACGGTGCGCCCCGACGGGCGGCCCCATGTGATGCCCATCCTGGCCGTCTGGGTGAACGGGATGCTGTTCTTCGCCGCGGGTCAAGGCACGCGGAAGGCCAGGAATCTCGTGCTCAACTCCCGCTGCGTCGTCGCCGTCGAGCAGGAACCACTGGATCTGGTGATCGAGGGCTCGGCCCGGAAGACCCGCGACGACGAAACCCTTCGGCGTGTCGCCGAGAGGTA
>DASXSA010000098.1:0-6423 GCA_036506235.1 Candidatus Limnocylindrales bacterium
GAGCGTCCCACGACTCGCGGGCGAAGACCTCGCTCGGAGTCCCGTCGAGGATGATCCGGCCGGCACGCATGACGACAACGCGCTCGAAGGACTCCGCGACGAACCGCATGTCGTGGCTGATGCCGATGACGGTGCGCCCGGTATCTGCGAGATCGGACACGATCTTCTGGACGCGGGCCACCCCCCGTGCGTCCTGGCCGGTCGTGGGCTCGTCGAGCACGACGATCGGCGTGCGCATTGCGAGCACGGAGGCCAGCGCCAGCAGCTTCCGCCGCGAATAGCCAAGGTCGTAGGGGTTCGTGTCTCCCTGGCCGGTCAGGCCGACCGCCTCGAGCGCCGCGTAAACGGCCTGCTCGACCTCCACCTGCGCCATTCCGATGTTGCGCGGCCCGAAGGCGACCTCCGCCTTCACGCGCCCGGCGAAGATCTGGCGGTCCGGATTCTGGAAGGCAAGCCCGACTCGCGAGGCCAGGTGGGCGACGTGCACGCCCACCGTGTCGAGGCCATCCAGGAGGATCCGGCCGGTCGTCGGGCGGAGCAGCCCGTTGAAGTGCCGCACGAGTGTGGACTTGCCGCTCCCGTTCTGGCCCACGATCGCGATGCGGTGACCGCGCGGAATCTGGAGATCGACATCGGTGAGTGCGTGGGTGCCGTCCGGGTACACGAACGACACGTTCTCCACGACGATCTCCGCGGTCATTCGCGAGCCCCGACCGCCGCCTGGACGCCGGAGGCCGGTCCCCAGGAGGGGTCGAAGGAGATCCCTGCCTCGGCCAGGGCGCCTCGAAGCCGAACGTCGGATGGAGGCTCGACCCCGAGCGCCGGGAGCGCAGGATCGGCGAGGACCTCCGCTGCGAGACCCGACTTCGCGATCTTCCCATCGACAAGCACGACGACCTCGTCGGCCATTCGTGCCAGCAGGTCGGTCTTGTGCTCGACCATCAGGATCGCGGTCCCGGTCTCGGCTGCGAGATCTGCGAGCGCATCGCCAACCAGTCGTGTCCCGAGCGGATCGAGCTGGCTGGTCGGCTCGTCGAGAACGAGCGTCCCCGGGCGCAGGGCCAGGACCGAACCGAGAGCGACCAGCTGCGCCTGGCCGCCCGACAATCGAGCGGGGTCGCGAGGGAGGAGGTCGCGAACGCCCACAAGGTCTGCGGCCCACTCCACTCGTGTCGCGACTTCGCCCAGCGGCAATCCGAGGTTCCGAGGCCCGAAGGCGATTTCCTCGTAGACGGTCACGGACGTGCCGGACAGCTGCGTGACCGGGTTCTGGAAGAGGATCCCGACCCGCTGGCCAAGGTCTCCGGCGCTGAGCGTCCGCGTGTCGACACCGTCCTGCTCGACGGTGCCGTCGAGCCGGCCGCCGATCGCGAGCGGTGCCAGGCCGGCCGCGACCAGGCAGAGCGTGCTCTTGCCTGCCTCGTTCGGGCCGACGACGCCCACGATCCGCCCTTCCGCGAGCTCGAGGTCGATCCCCTGCAGGACGTTCACGGAGGTCCCGACGTAGCCATAGCTGACGTCGCGGAGGGATAGCCGAGGAGCGGGCGTGGACGCGGTCATGGAATCCCGAGCGCGCCGGATACCGATGCCGCGACGGCAACCACGACGAACACGAGCAGGCCCCAGCGCAGCGCGCGCTGCTGCGAATCGTCTGGCAAGGGCCGCATCGTCGTCCGTCGCGGGGGAGCGGAGAATGCCCGTGCTTCGAGCGCCAGGGTGCGTTCCTCGACTTCGGTCAGCGCGCTCGAGATCATCGGGGCCGCCAGCGGAACGACACCCCGCACTCGGCGCCATCGCGCGCCCTCTGTGTCGAGCCCACGAGCGCGTTGCGAGTCGACGATTTCGCCCGCACGCTCCACCAACCGCGGAACCATCCCGATTGCCGCTCCGATGACGAACACCGCGCGACGGCCCACGCCGCGCCGCTCGAGGTCGGTCAGCAGGTCATCGGTCGGCGTGGTGAGGGAGAAAACCGCGACCGACAGGGCGAACGCCAGGACGCGAAGGGTCGCCTGGGCGGCGGCGGTCAGGCCCGTCCACGTCGGGGCCAGCGGGCCGATCGAAACGATCGTGTCCGTCGCGCCGGGAAACAGGAACGTGTTGATGAGGATGATCGACAAGACGAGTGGGATGGTGGCCAGCACGAACGGGACCATCCGGCGACCGATCCCGGCGCTCGCAGCCGTCGCTGTGACCACGAGCAGGACCAGGATCGGCCCCGTCCACCCGCGAACGAGGAAGGCGATGCCCGCTTCTGCGAGGGCGATCGCGAGCTTGGTCGTTGGGTTCAGCCCCGCGTAGCCGCCGGCGACGGGGCGCCGGACGTAGTCGGGGATTCGCTCGCTGGCGCTGGGGTCGGGATCGGTCAGATCGGGCTCCAGGTCAGAGGAATGTGCGGACCGAACGGACGACGCTTATGTGGCCGGCGAGACCGCTCGCTCCCCGAGCGGGTAGCGGGCGACGACCCGGCGGGAGAGGCTGGACAGCACGATGAAGACGACGAAGCTCGTGATGGTCTTGTCGATCGGGTCGCTGAACAGGCCCTGGCCGAGTGACGCCTTGAGCACGTCGGCGCCGCCCTGTCGAAGGGCGGCGACGATCACGTCGGTTCCGCCGCCCGTGACGCCGCCGAAGACGTAGGCGGAAATCGGTGCGGACACGATCGCGGCAACGATCCCCGTGGCTGCGCCTGCTGCCGCCACCCAGAAGCCGGCCAGGTCCCGCCGGATGTAGATGAAGGCGGCGACGATGAGCGCGGCGGCAACGGCGATCGCGGCGGCTGCCGTGTAAACCCATGAGGGGTAGCCGCCGACGTTGGGGTCGGTGTAGGCGGGATTGTTCAGGATCGGGACGACCAGCAGGATCACGATGGCCGCGGCGATGACTGCGGCAAGGAGGAGCTGGGTGCCGGTCGCCGGCCGCGGCCGGTACACGCCCAGGTACCCCCAAAGACCTGCAAGGAGGCCGATCACACCCGCGACGATGGCGAACGGGCCGATGGTGCCGCCGCCGATCCCGGGCGCGTACTGCCAGATGAGGTTGGCCAGGATGCCCGTCAGTGCGCCCGCGATCGGCCCGGCGAGCACGCCCACGAGGATCGTGCCGATCGAGTCCAGATAGATCGGGAGCTTGAGGACCTGCTGGACCGTGTATCCGAGGACAATATTGATCGCGATCGCCACGGGCATCAGCACGATCACCCGCGTCGTGAACTGCCGCGAGAGCCAATCCATGTCCGTGCTCCTCTTCGGGGGCCTGGGGTCCGCCGTTGCCTCAGCTTGCCACGTTTACGAGGCGCTCCGCCAGCCCGCCGACGCGCTCGATGAAGCGGTCGAGGAACGCGCTCGCGTTGGCCTCGACAGCAACATCCACGTTCGGTGGCCGGCCCCACACGCGCCGCCAGTCGGTGACCGTTTCGCCGGTCGTCAGCGTCCCGCCAAGCTCCACGTCGACCGTCAGCGCCTCGGTGCGCACGAGCGAGGGGTCGAGCGCCGCAGCCAGGGCCAGCGCATCGTGGATGAATGCGCCATAGAAGCCGTCGTAGCGGGAGTGGAACTCCATGTAGAAGCGCAGCGCGTCTGCGATGAACCGCACGATCGGATTGGACGCCACCGAGCGGTCGGCATGCGCCCCATGCGCCGTGGCGTCCTCGGGCTGCGAACCCGCACGACGCGCCAGGCGGACCATGTGCTCGGGCGTGAACCTGGCGCGTTCGGTCACGTCAAGACCCAGGGCGACGGGTCGCGACTCGACCCGCTCCGACCACGCGGTGAAGGCCACCTTGGCGGCTTCCGGATCGCAGTGGATGTTCCACTCGACCGTCGGCGCGGTGTTGCCGGGCGCCCGGTAGGCGCCACCCATCAACACCCAGCGCCGCAGTAGCCGCGGGAGCTCGGGCTCGCGCAGGACGGCGACGGCAAGATTGGTCAGCGGCCCGAGCGTGACCAGGGTCAGTTCTCCGGGCCGCGCACCCGCCTCCGCCACGATCAGGTCGGCGGCATGTCGCTCCGAGAGCGGTTGGCGCGCCGGCGGCAGCTCGGCGTATCCGAGACCGCGCGGACCGTGGGTTTCGGGGGTCGTCTGGACGGGCCGGACGAGCGGCATCTCGCGGCCCAGGGCGACCTCGACGTCCTCACGGCCCGCGAGGTCGAGGACGGCTCGCGTGTTCTCGGCGACCTGACGGGCGTCCACGTTCCCGCCGACACACGTCACCGCGACGATCTGCGCTTCCGCCGACGCGCACGCGTAGAGGAGAGCGAGGCTGTCGTCGATTCCGGTATCGCAATCGATGATCAGGGGGACGCCGTCGACCACGCCGGGCATCCTAGCCGATGGCCCCGGTCGGGCCGTCCTTCCGGAAGAGCACAAGCCACGCCCTTCGGTCCCGGCCGACACGCAGGCGGCGAGCCCAGCTCGAGTTCGAGGCCTCGACGTCTGCCTGCGATGCCTCCCGGCTTTCCTCCAGGCTCATGCCGGCCGTGGCGAACGCCTCGCGCATAGGCACCCCCGCGCCTGGAACGCCGGCCGGACCGACGGCGGTCCGATCTCGCTCCTCGACCGAAAACAGGGCCTGAAGTGAGCCACCGGGCGCGACGAGCGCGGCCAGACCCTCGACGACGGCCCGGTCCAGACCCAGGACACCGCGCAGCAGCGAGCCCCACGGAAACGCGACCGTCACGAGGTCGGCGGCGCCGAGCAACTCGCAAGGCGGCGCTTCCGCCGAGGCCAGGACGAACAGCGCGTTCGGCAGGCCACCCTTCGATGCCGGCCTGGAAGCGCGCCTCGACGTGGCGATCAACGGCTGGTGGCTGGCGTCGATGCCGATCACCAGCGTGTGAGCGGATCGAGCCGCCCGGCGGACAACGGCGCGACCGTCACCCGTACCGACGTCGACGACGACGGCGCGGCCGTCTCTCAGATTGGCGAGTTAGCCGACGTCCACCTCGACGAGACGCCGGCCCACGATCTGCTTCATCGCCGGAATCTACACTCCGCCCGTGAACGTGGCGCAAGGGTCCGAGGCGGCGGTCCGTCGGGCGATCCTGCCCTACCCGCCGTCACCGCTCCGGGTTGACGAGCACGACCCCCGTACGCTGACCGCCGCGGACAGGCTCATCGCCCTCATCCACCAACGCCGGCCAGGCCTCGGGATCCACCACGTCGGCAGTTCTGCGGTGCCGGGCCTCGCCGGCAAGAACGTGGTCGATCTCGCGGTCGCGGCGGAGCCCGAGGACATTCCCGGCATCACCGAAGACCTTCTCGAGCTCGGTTTCCAGCGCCAGACCAGCGCCGGCGCCTTCCCGCCGACTCGACCCCTGATGCTCGGTGCGATCGAGCACGAGGGGGTCGTCCTGAAGATCCACGTGCACGTGACGGCCGATCCCCTGGAGATCCGTCGATACCTCACGTTCCGCGATGCGCTGCGCACAGACCCCGGCCTGCGCGAGGCGTATGCCCGGACGAAATACGACATCGCGTCCGCGGGTGTCACCGACACGATCAGCTATTCGATGAACAAGACCGTCTTCATCCAGGGCGCCGTTCGGACCCTGGGCGTCGCCGAGGAGGCCATTCCTGCGGGCTCCACGATCGGCATTCTCGGAGGCGGACAGCTCGGTCGGATGCTCGCGATGGCCGCGCGGCACCTGGGCTACCGGGTCGCGGTGCTCGACCCCGATCCGTCCTGCCCGGCCGGGCCGGTCGCCGATCGTCTGATCGTGGCCGGCTATGACGACGTGGCTGCCGCCCGGGAGCTGGGCAAGGTTGCCGCCGTCGTGACCTGCGAGCTCGAGCACGTGGCCCGCAAGGTCGTCGAGGCCCTCGACGCAACGTTGACGCCGGCGCGTGCCCTGCTTCCGGTCCGGCCGGGAGTCTTCGCCGTGGCGACCACCCAGGACCGCCTGCTGGAGCGGCACTTCCTGGAGGCGTCGCGAGCCCCGGTGGCGCCCTGGCGGGCGGTCAGAGCCAGGCAGGACCTGGACGACGGAGCGCGCGAGCTGGGCTACCCACTTCGCCTCAAGGCCGCGCGCGGGGGGTACGACGGCAGGAGTCAGCTCCGCCTGACCGGTGCTGACGACCTCGACCATGCCTGGGCGAAGCTCGGGGGCTCAGCCGAGGAGGCCGGCCTCGTCCTCGAACGCGAGCTCGAGTACGTGACCGAGCTTTCGGCCATCGTTGCGCGCGGTCCGGACGGCCATTCTGTCCCGTTCCCGGTGGCGGCCAACCGGCACGACGACGGAATCCTGGCCGAGAGCGTCGCGCCCGCCCCCCCGCCCGTCACGCCCGAGGTCGCTCGGAACGCACAGGCGCTTGCGGCACGGCTCGCGATGGAGCTGGACCTGGTCGGCACGCTCACCGTGGAGCTGTTCCTCCTGGGCGACGGATCACTGGTCGTGAACGAGCTCGCGCCGCGGGTCCACAACA
>DASXSA010000099.1:0-1595 GCA_036506235.1 Candidatus Limnocylindrales bacterium
CGGACGCTCCAGGAGTCCCCCTCGGGCTCCATCTCGACGTGGAGCACGCTGGGCCGGCCAACCTGCTCGCCCTGGCGGATGGCGAGCTTCCCGGGTACCCCGCCGACCCCCCGCACGGCCAGATAGGCGCCCAGGGGACCCGCCGCCGAGCCCGTGGCCGGGTCCTCTCCGATCCCAAGGCCCGCGTCGAACAGCCTGGCGGTCGCGCCTTCCTCGCTCAGCGCGAACAGGTAGATGCAGTCCGGCCCGTACCGCTTCCATAGCGCTCGGAGGGCGTCGTCGTTCCGGCTGGCTCGGTGGAGCGTTGCTTCGTCGCGCAGGGGAACCAGGAGGTGGGGCAGCCCCGTCGAGACGAGTTGCGGTGGCAGGTCGGGGTGCAGGTCGGCCTGGGTGAGCCCACCACCCGCCGCGACCCCTTCGAGGTCGGCGATCTCCGGGCCGAATGTCGGGGGCAGCTGTCGCATCGTGGCGAACCCTCGGTCCAGGTCCACCTCCACCGGGAACTCGCCGGCCGCGACCACCTGCGTGAGCGGCGAGCTCACCCATCCCTCCGCCACCATCACGAACGCCGTCCCAAGCGTCGGATGGCCGGCGAACGGGAGCTCCGCGCCCGGCGTGAAGATCCGCATCGAGTACCGGTCACCGTCGTGCGCCGTGACGAACGTGGTCTCCGAGAAGCCGATCTCACGAGCCAACGACTGCATGGTCGCATCGTCGAGCGATCCCGGCTCGGGGACGACGCACAGCTGGTTGCCCGCCAGCGGCCGCTCGCAGAACACGTCCACGAGACGGAAGGGGACCTCAGTGCCGGGAGGAGAGGGAGGGCCGCCCATGCAGGGCAACGTATCGCAAGCTCGTCCCGACGGCTGTTGTTACGGTGGTCTGCATGGAGGGGAGCCCCGCGCGCAGGTACCGCGACGGCGCGCGGGCCGTGGCTCCGCTCGCCGTCGCGGTCCTCGGCTTCGGCATCTCGTTCGGCCTGCTCGCTCGGTCGGCGGGGATGGGCTGGCTCGCACCGATCGTGATGTCCGCCACGACCTTCGCCGGATCGGCGCAGTTCGCCGCGGTCTCGATCCTGGGGGCGGGAGGCACGGTGGCGGCTGCGGTCGCCGCGGCCGTCCTGCTGAACCTTCGCTATGGACCCATCGGCGTCTCGGTGGCGCCGTGGCTCGGTGGGCCGGCGTGGTGGCGGTTCCTCCGGGCGCAGCTGGTCGTGGACGAGTCGTGGGCCGTGGCGGCCGAGGGAGAGGGACGGTTCGATCCCCGGATCCTGGTCGGCGCTGGGCTGCTGCTCTACGTCTCGTGGGTCGCCGGAACGGCCATCGGCACGCTCGGCGGCCAAGCCCTCGGTGACCCGAAGACGCTCGGCCTGGACGCGGCGTTCCCCGCGCTGTTCCTGGCCCTGCTGTTGCCGCAGCTTCGCAACCGACGAACGATCCTGGCGGCCGTCCTCGGCGGGGCCATCGCGCTCGCCCTCATACCGCTGGTGCCGGCCGGGGTCCCGATCATCGCAGCGAGCGCCGCATGCCTGATCGGGGTGGGCCGGAAGTGACCGACGCCTGGATCGTCGTACTGGCGGTGGGAACGACGACCGT
>DASXSA010000100.1:0-10063 GCA_036506235.1 Candidatus Limnocylindrales bacterium
CCTCCTACGATGGACCGGCGCTTCCCTGGACCAGCCGTGGGCCAGCGTTGTGGTGCGAACCCCTCACCCAGATTGTGGCCGATGGAGCGGGTCCGCGGCAATGGCCACGGCGGGCGATTAGGCTGCGCGCGTGGGGTACGGAGGCGGGGGTATGGGCGGCGCCGATCTGACCGGGAAGGCAGTGCTGGTGACGGGCGGCTCCTCCGGCATCGGCCTTGCGACCGTCGAGCGGTTCGCCAGGGCCGGCGCGACCGTAGCCCTGAACTACCGACCCGACAGCATTCGCGGAGCCGAAGCCGTCGCCCGGCTGCAGGCCGAGGGCTGGAAGGTGATCGACGCACCCGGCGACGTTTCGGCCGCGGGCGAGGCCGAGCGCATGGTCGAGGACGCCATCGGTCGCCTCGGCGGGCTCGACGTGCTGGTCAACAACGCCGGGACGCCCGGCACGGACCAACCGATCGACCTCTCGAACTTCGACGCGATCACCGAGCCGTTCTGGCAGAACGTCCTGTCCACCAACCTGATCGGGCCGTTCCGCTGTACGCGCGCTGCCGCAGGTGCGCTCAAGGCGAGGCACGGGTCGATCGTGAACACGGCGTCGGTCAGCGGGCTGAACGTCGTCGGCAGCTCGATCGCCTACGGCGCCGGCAAGGCCGGGCTTATCAATCTCACCCGCAACCTTGCGCGCGCGCTTGCGCCCGATGTGCGCGTGAACGCGGTTGCGCCGGGGCTCGTCGACTCCCCGTGGACGGCCGGTTGGCGCGAGGACCGAAAGACGTCAGTGGTCGACCGAACACCGCTGCGGCGAATGTGCACCCCCGACGACATCGCCGCCGCGATCTTCTTCCTGGCAGTCGAAGGCTCGATGATCACCGGCCAGACGCTGGTCGTGGACGGTGGGCTCTCGCTGTAGCAGTTTCGGCCGCTCCACGTCAGGAGATGGACGGGAGGCGGACAATGATCTCGTCACCGGAAGGCGGCACCCTTCGATCCCCGGAACAGGAGACGGACCATGGCAGTCGATGTCAACGAGGGAACGATTCAGCAGCTTCGAAAGGCAATCGAAGCCGACTCGATCGACCAGTACTCGGACGAGCTCTACAACCTCGCCGCGGATGACGTCATCGAGGAGTGGCCGCAATCGGGCGAGCGAATTCGCGGCCGGGACAACATCAAGGCGATCAATGAGAACTACGAAAAGAGCACCGGCACCCGTGTGAAGGGCAAGATCAGGCGCGTCAGCGGCGCCGGCGATCACTGGGTGCTCGAGGGAACGATCGACTACGGAGACGGTGTTCCCGTCAGCTACGTGAACGTCATCGACCTGCACGACGGCAAGATCGCCCACGTCACCGAGTATTTCGCGAACCCATTCGAGGCGCCCGCCTGGCGATCTCGGTGGGTCGAGAAAATGGGCTGACGACTCGGTAACCGCGCGGTGGGCGTCAGGCCGGGACGAGTCCCCTCCAGACGTCCATCGCCCACGGCCAGTCGTCCGGGTCGTCGAACACGACGCGCATCGCCGCACCACGGCCGGTGACCGCCGCGTACGCCTCAAGGACGCCCGTCGAGACCCCTGAGCTTTCGTCGACGTTGAGCCGCGCCTTGCCCAGGAGCTCCCCATCCCGATGCGTCAGCGCGTCCGAGCCGAGATGGCTGGCGACCTGGAGGAGGAAGCTCTCCGGGCTCATCGGGCCGTCCTCGGTGCCCGTCTCCGTGCCCGCGAGCGTGATCCCGCGGCCGCCTTCGCCGCCCCACCACTCCTCGTCGGTTCGCCGTTCCGCGAAGGAGCCCGGGATCTCCAGCGACCAGCCCTCGTGGACGATCGTCACGGGCTGGCGCCGGTAGCCGATCGGGGGCCGATTGCCGTTTTCGCCCGCCGCTCGCTCCTGGATCTGCTCTGCGGCGCCGTCGATGAATCCCCGGTGGTCGATCAGCTCCTTCCACTCCCGCCAGGGAAAGGGGAGCGAGGGGTCGAGCGGAAATGCTCGCTGGAGGAGCGTGAGCGTCTCGTTCAGGAGGGCCCGCTCACTGTCGATGGCCGGTGGCCGCCAGCGGACCTCGCTCCACATCAGGCACAGCGCCCGGCTCAGGAGATAGCGTCCATCGGTGACGTCGGCCCACCAGGGCAGGATGTCGATGGCAGTGGCGGGGTCCTCGACTGCCCGCTCGAGCCAGGCGTCATCCCTGGGCCCGAGCGCACTGGCGAGGGCGCCGTTGAACGTGAAACGGGCACCCGCCGGCGTCCCGACATGGAGCGTCCTGCCCTTGCGACGTGCGTCGCGAGCCATGTTTAGGGTGGTCAAAAGCCAGGCCAGGTGCGCCTGCTCCAGCGGCGCGCGATCGCCGGATCCAAAGTAGCCGGTCTCGTCGTGTGAGCCATCCTCGGCGTCGAGCGGCGCCCACGTGATCTCGAGCTCGGTCCCGAGCCGCTGCAGCGCGTGCGACACGAACGTGTGGTAGCCGGGACCCGTTGGCCACGACGGCGCCGACACTTGTACACGACCGCCATCGCCGGCGACGAAGCCCACGTTCTCGGCCGCCGGATGGAGAGAGACGAGCAGCTCGGACGCCCCGGAGGGCAGCTTGTGGGACGTCGTCGAGCGAAGGGCGTCCGCGTATTCCGCCTGGAACCATGCCTCGACGTCGGCGAGCAGCCGCTCGGGCGACGGGACGCGCGGGATCAGGCCTCGTTTCTCGGCCTGACCGGCGAGGTAGACAGCGGGACGCTCCATTGGACCTCCTGGAAGTCGCCTCGGACGATACCGAGGCGAGCAGGCGCCGAAGACTGCCGTTTGGTACCAGCGCCCCGCGACAGGAGTCCCTCGCCCAGCTGAGCGTGGCTGCTCACGCACACGTTCCGGGCGGACGAATTGGAGCTCACGCACGCGTTCTGGGCGGACGAATTGGAGCTCACGCACGCGTTCGGCGGACGAATTGCAGCTCACGCACGCGTTTGGGAACGAACACGTTCGCCAGATTGGCGAAATCGCCGGAAATGGCGAGTCGGGGAGCGTGTTCGACGCACATCCATTGGGCGACGCGCAATGTGCGGCAGGTACCGCCCGGCTTCCGCCAGCCCTAGTTCAACCGCTCGCGGCTACCACCTTCCGTGCCGCCCCCACGCAGGAAGCGCTCGATGTCCGCGATCAGGTCGTCGCCCGAGGGCAGGCGCGCCTCGTCGGCCATCGACTCGAGGCGTTCCAGGTACAGCCGCGTCTTCTCGTCGACCGCGATCGCGGCATCCAGGCGGGTCCGCAGCTGGCTGGCCTCCTCGGTCAGTTCCTCCAGGTCGAGCTCCTGGCCCAGGTGCTTGCTGACCGCTCGCAGCAGCTCGATGGCGGCCGCCGGGTAGGCGCCGCTGACGTAATGCGGAACCTGCGCGAAGTACCCCACCGTGGGAATTCCCGCGACCGCGATGGCCATATCCAGCACGGAGATCGCCGCCGACGGCACGCGCAGGAGGCCCTGGGGTCCGGGCTGGACGTCGCCGAGCAGGAGCCCAGGCTGCGACTCCGTGCCCAGGATCGGCACGGCGCGCGTGTGGGGGACGGCCGCCGGGATGGCACCCAGGCTGATCCACTCGACCACGTTGAACTGCTTCGCGAGCTTGACGGAGTCGTCGGCCAGCTCGCGCCACCGGAAGTCGGGCTCGAGACCCCACAGGACGAGCACATCGCGCTTGCCGATCTTCGTCTGGCGGAGCGTGACCTCGGGCCAGGTCAGTTCCTTCGGCCGCCCGTCGATGATGTCAAGCGTCGGCCTTCGCGATCGGTAGTCGAACAGCAGGTCGCTGTCGAACGTGGCGATGACTTCACCGTCGTCAGCCAGCCGACCGGCCGCGGTGGTGGACGCCCCACCCGCGTCGACCCAGCTGTCGAAGGCGACCACCAGCGTCGGAGAAGCCATCTTCCTGACTTCACCGAGTCGATAGAGGCCCATCCACCAAGGATACGATCGGACCGCGTTTCCCTCGCCGGTCAGGCCAATAGCCGGCGGAAGTTGGCCTTTCAGTCGCCGACCGAGAGGATTGTGTCCCCGCCGAAGGCCAGGGCGCCGGCAACCTGGTACTGGTCGGCGATCTTGTTCCAGGCCTCGAAGCCCGGGTGGTTGTCGTGCTCGTGATGGCCCTCTTCGGTCGCGAACACCGCAACGACCATGTACTGCTGTGCGCCTTCGACGCCCCGCGTGGTGATCTCGAGCGGGCTGAGCGACGCGCGGACGAGCACCTTCCGGTCCAACAGGTCCTGCCAGACGGGCAGCTCGTGCTCGCGGAACCCCGCCTCGAATTCCTGGACCCTGTCCTTGCCGACGCTCAGGACCACTGCGATCGTCTGCTGCATCGGTCGACCTCCTACGCGCCCGACGGCCAGGCCGGCCGTTCAGGCTCGCCGATCGGCTTGTCGTCCCAGTCCTCGCGAATCGGCGAGAAGACGTCGATCACGACCGCCCCTTCCGGACCGGTGTGGACCTCGTGCGGCTTCATCGAGAGGATCCGCCACGTCCCGCCCGGAGCCAGGTCGCGGACCTCGCCGTCGAGGAAAAACCGGATGGAGCCCTTGATGACCATGCCCAGCTGCTCGTTGACGTGGCGATGCTCGGGCACGATCGAATTTGGAGCGAGCTCCACGATCGCCAGCGTCAGCTTGTCGCCCTGAACGCGGCGGGCGCGGACGACCTCGCCCCAGACATCGATCGGTCGGATCGTTTCGAGATCGACAAGGTTGCTCACGAAGCGTCCTCCTGCCCCTGGCGGCTAGCCGCCGCCTTCTGCGAAAGCGAATCCGCGTAGCCCAGGAACTCGAGGTCGCCCGGGGACTGCCCGGACTCCGATAGCAGGGTCGCGGCGTCGCTCAGCTGCTGGATCCCGTGCGAAACGACGTGCATGAGGTAGAACCAGAGCGGGAAATCGCCGAGGCCGTCAGCCTTTGCGGGCGACGAAAGCTCCTTGTCTGACAGCCCGTCGAGCCAATCGCGCATCTCCTTCTCGTCGCGCCGCCAGTGCTCGGCAACCGCGGCCACCGACGGAAAGTCGCTGGGGTTCAGTTCCCCCTCCGGGCCCCAGGCGTCGGGCGAGCTGCCGCGGAGCCGCTCTCGCCAGCTCCACTCGACGTCCATCTCGTGCACGAGCGTGCCGCGCAAGTTGCGCGAGGTGACGTTCGACGGCGAGTTGAAGACCACGGGCGAGACCTTCGTCGCCGGCTCCAGGATGCGATCGCGCATCCAGTACAGGTAGTCGAACAGCGTGGCGATGTCGCTCTTGCGCACAGGTGGGCTCCAGGGACGAGGGCGTCAGGAATGTTCGAAGGACGCGAGGACAAGCAGGAAGGCGAGCATCGGGCGGGCGAGTAGCAGCACCAGCAGCAGCTCGTAGGTCCCGACCGTGCCGCCGACGATCGTAGCGAGGCCGACGGCCAGCGCGCCGACATTCAGTGCGGCCGCCCCCGCATACCAGCCTAACGCCGATGGAATATTGAGTTGTCGCTGCCGGCCGACCAGCACGAGAACCGTCACCACGAGATAGGCGATGGCGACCGCCGCACCGATCCTGACGGCCGTCGCCGCGCCGCTGCCCACCACGGACAGCGGCACGACCGAAACCGCGAGCAGGGCAGTCGCGAAGCTGAACTCGACGATTTCCCGCAGGCGGAACAGGTCGATCGCCCGCATCCCTTCGGGCCGCCGGAGACCGGCGACGAGGCCCGCGAGACGCGCGAGGCTGGCGCTGCTGCCGGCGATGGAGAAGAGGAACGGCGCTTCGGCGATCACGCCTCGTGCGATCCGGCGGTGATCGGCGTGTCCGGCTCGGTCGCTCCAGGCTCAGAGTCTCCGAGCGCAGCGAGCGTCCGTTGGGTTGCCAGCTCGGCCGCCCGGTCCGCCACGGCTTCGACCAGTGCGCGCGTCCCGTCGTCGTTCATGTCCAGAGCGGGCGGCGACGTTGCAGCTGCTGCATCGTCGCTCTTCAAACGGCGGCCGGCGACTCGTTCGAGTCGCTGGCGAACCGGTGTCAGGGTCATCGCCAGGATGAGCGTCGTGATCACGATCGCTGCGTCCGACTGCTCCCCGGTGAGCGCCACGAAGACGCGTTTCAGCAAGTCGTTCAATCCCGCGTAGAGGCCTGCGAGGATCGCGACCAGGGCGCCATACACGAATGTGCTGCTGATGATCCGGTCGATTGCGTAGAGGCGATAGCGCGTGATCGCGATCAGGCATGCGACCGGCATGAGAATTGCGCCCGTCGCGAACAGCACCCACAGCCCGGCGCCAAGGCCCGATCCTCGCCCGAATGCCTCCGCCTGTGCGCCCGTGAACACGGGATAGACGGGAATGGCGACGACGGCGTTGGCGACCGCGGCATAGGCGATCCACTTCAGTTGGCGCCGCTCCTCGATGCTCCTGCAACGCCGGTAGCGAACGACGAGCGACCACGCCGCGCCGATAACGCCGACGAACGCAAGGAACGCGGCGGCCACACGCAGCGTGCGGAGAATGTCGCCGAGCGGCCCAGCGATGAAGAGCGGGTTCCTGATCCCCGGGAAGAAATAGATCGAGTTGGAGGCGAAGGCGAGGCCCAGGACCAGGAACAGGCCTGCGGCGATGATGACGGCCGGTACCCAGCGCCATCGCCCCGGCAGCGTGTGACCGTCCGGGAAGATCGTCGGCAGGAGGAGAAGTCCCACAAGGTAGAGCGGTGTGGCAAACGAGACGGCCGCCCAGATCACCACGTCCGCTGCCGCGAGTCGCGGCGGCGCGGTCGCGAAGGCGTAGCCGGCGTAGTACCAGCCGAAGATCGCGAAGGCGGAGAAGAGGCCCACCGCTGTCAGGAGCCAGCCGACGCGATTGCCTGGCATCCGCGCCGTCAGGATGGCACCGACAACTCCGTACGAGAGGCTGAGGCTCACTGCGGCAATGACCGCGGCAGGCGGCTGAACGGCGAACGGCTGCGCACCCACGCGGGTCGTCAGGCCAAGCACGAGCCCCACGACATCGAGCGCGATCGTGATCAGCAGCAGCCATGGCCCGATCCGAAGGAGCCGATCACCGACAGACTGCCGCGGTGTCTGCGCCGCAGTCCCGAGCCCCATTTCGTGCCTTTCCGTGCCGACGGTCGTCACTAGCCGTGGACCGGGGCCGGGACTACGCCGCGACTGCGAACAGCTTCCACTCGCCCGGAATTCCCTTCAACTCATGGGTGCCTCGGTCCAGGAGCTCCAAGCCGGACCCGGCCACGAGGTCGCGGACCGTCTGCGAGACCAATACCTCTCCTGGAGCGGCGAGGGACGCGACGCGGGCTCCCAGGTTGACGGAAATGCCGCGCGGCTTGTCCCCGACGACCTCCAGCTCGCCGGTGTGCACTCCAGCGCGCACCTCGAGGCCGAGCGGTCGCACCGCCTCCACGACCCCCAGCGCACAGCGGATCGCCCGCGCGGGCCCGTCGAACCTGGCGAAGAAGCCGTCGCCGGCCGTGTCGATCTCCGTCCCCCGGAAGCGCGCGAGCTGCCCGCGGACGGCGGCGTGATGGAGGTCGACGAGCTGGGCCCAGCGACGATCGCCCTCACGCGCCGCCCGCTCCGTGGACCCCACGATGTCGGTGAAAAGGACCGTCGCCAGGACCCGGTCGGGGATGTCGGCCTCTCGCTGGCCGGTGAGGAACTCCCGGATCTCGGCGATGACCCGGTCCGGCTGGAAGTAGGCGATGTGATCGCCGCCGGGCAGCTCCACGTACCTCGAGCCCTCGATGTTCCGAGCCAGCCAGCGCGCGTTCTCGACGTTGCAGACACGGTCCTCGACGGCGTGCAGGATCAGGGTGGGCAGCTTGATCGTGCGGGCCACCTCGCGGACGTCGATGTCGTAGGCCATCCGGATGAACGCCTCCGCTGCGTTTGGAGTGGCCGAGTTGACGACCACGCGGGCAAGCCAGTCCGAGAACCAGGGCGCCGGTCCGAGGCTGGGTGCGAATACCGCGGGCCAGGTGTCCTTCGGTTTGCCATAACGCTCGTGAAAGACGGCGAAGTAGGCCTCCATCTCCTCCGGCGTGCTCTCACCCCAGGGCCACTCCTCGTCCTTCCGCTCGCGGACTTCGGCTCCCTGCAGGATCAGTGCCCTCGTGCGCTCCGGGTGAGCGGCCGCGAACAGGATCGACAGCGGGCCGCCTTCCGACTCGCCGAGCAGCGCCGCGCGTTCCGAGCCGACGGCGTCCATGACCGCACGGATATCGTCCATCCGCTCCTCGAGCGGTTGCGCGCCCGGCACCCGATCACTCATGCCCATGCCGCGCTTGTCGAACAGGATGAGCCGGGTGAATTCCCCAAGGCGCTCGCAGTAGTTGCGGTAGGCGGGCAGCTCCCATTCCACTTCCAGGTGCGTCAGCGAGCCCTGGCTGAAGACCAGGTCGACCGGCCCGTCGCCGACCACCTGGTAGGCGATGTCGACGTTTCCGCTCCGGGCGAAGCGAATGATGGGCGCCGAGGTCGTGGCCATCCATGGAGAATAGTCCGCGCCCGCGGGGACCAAAGGGGCCGCGCCACCAGATTCAGGAATTCGGAGGGATGGGATGGACTGGCTTCAGTTCGGCGTGCAGTGGCTCCACGTGCTGCTCGGCATCTTCTGGTTCGGCGGCACGATGTACCTGGACTTCATCCTGATCCCGGCGTTGATGACCCTGCCGCTCAGCGACCAGCGCCGAGCTGGCGCGGCGATCGGCGCGCGGGCGGTACCCATCTACACCGCGGTGGCCGTGGCGGTCATCCTGCTCGGAATCCTGCGCGGAACCGTGTTCGGCCAGATCAAGAGCCTCGACGCCCTGGGGACCACGTACGGCCTAACCTGGTTGGTCGCCCTGGTCGCCGCGGTAGCGACCGCCTACTGGGGCTTGCGCATCCTCACGCCGGCAGTGGAGAAGCTGTACACGATGCCGGATAGCGGTGCTGGCGCCGGCGGCGGACAGAGCCCGGGGATCGCGGCCGTCGTCGCCGATATCAGGCGCAAGGGCCAGATCGAGCTCCTCGGCTTCTTCGTGATCTTCACCTGCATGATCCTGATGCGCTTCGGGGCCTAGATGGAACGATCGAAGCCCAGGAAGGCGGAGCGCAACGCCGGGGCATTCCTCGGCCCTGATCTACTCGTGCCGATTCCGATGTCAGCGCCTGGCGACGAGTTCCGGGACGAAGCGGCCGATCCGGAGGATTCCGAACGGGACCCAGCGCCGGAGCCTGAACCGCGGGGACTGATCCGCCGCGCCCGGGAGCGGTTGACAGGGCGTTAGACCGGCCGGTAGCTATCCGGCCCCGCCCGCATTCGGCCCGCGCTGGCCGGACCTGACCGCTGCCCCGCTACGCCTCGGTCAGGGGCACGTCGACGATGTGCTCGGCCAGGAACCAGACCTGCAGCTCATGCCGGCGCAGGACGTCGCCCATGAGCAGGTCGTTCGAGCCCATGTCGCGACTCTTCTCGGTCTTCTCGATGGCGTCGCGTACCTTCTCGATGATCGTTTCGTGGGCCTCCAGGGTCCGGTCGATCATCGCGGCGACCTCCTCGGCGCCGTTGGGCGGCCGGTCGATGGTCGTCAGCTCCGCGGCGTGTCGCGGGTCGCCGACCGCGATTCCGCCCAGGCTCTGGACCCGCTCCGCCAGGAGGTCGATCAGCTCCAGCTGCTCCTCGGCGTGCTTGTCGAACAGGAGGTGGAGCTGGTAGAAGGTCGGACCAGCGACGAGCCAGTGGTGCTTCTTGTAGAGCGCGTAGAGGATCGTCGAGTCGGCGAGGATCTCGTTCAGCAGCTGGCAGCTCTCCTGGCGTGCCTCGGCCGAGAGCGCGATCGGCAGCAGCCGCAGCGAGCCGAACCGCTGGAGCTCGGGCGCCCGCACGCCCAGGCGCGGCTGCGGAGAACGGCGCGTTTGCCGACGGCCATTGCCCGAGTCGCGTGAACCTCGGCGTGATGGCGCGGATTTTCGATCAGGCATGGCAGACCTCCTCAGGTGATCGACGAGATCGTGGTATGCCGGACGGCGGCTTCACCCGACACTCGCGGGGCGGCATGTTTCAGGCGCCCGACATTGAATCAGCG
>DASXSA010000101.1:0-16708 GCA_036506235.1 Candidatus Limnocylindrales bacterium
TGGGTGCTATGGACGGCGATATCGCCGTGATTCGTGAGGTGAGCACGAAGGCTGGGCCAAGAGTCCACGCATCGATCAGCGGGCGTCTGGCTTGCGGCGGAATAGGCGCCTTCCTACCAGTCGGGGTGATTTCCGCACGATAGGAGCTCAAGCAATCCCGCATGTCGTCGTCCTTCGAGTGCTTGTCGTGGTCCCTTGAGCATGGAGCACCAGTCAGGGCAATACGCCGGCCGCGAAGGGTGGTCGCCCGGGTCGGTCCGCGGGCGACGCCTCAGATGGCGCTCGCGCAGGCCTTGCACTTTGTCGCGTCGACCGCGTTGGGCTCCTTGCAGAAAGGGCACGTCTTCGTCGGGGCGGCCGGCGCCTCCTGAATGAACAGCTTGCTGATCCAGTAGACGACGAAGGCGATCACGACAAAAGCAATGACCGCGTTGATGAACGTTCCGTAGCGGATCGCGACCTCGGTTGCCGGATCGCCGCCCGTCGCGCTCTTGAGGACGATCTTCAGCGATGAGAAGTCGATCCCGCCCAGCGCCAGCCCGATCGGCGGCATGATGACGTCCTTGACGAGCGAGTCGACGACTGCCCCAAGAGCGATCCCGATGATCACGCCAATCGCGAGCGCGAGCGCGTTGGTCTTCAGCAGGAACGCCTTGAAGTCGCTCCACATGACGGTGCCTCCTCTCCCAGCCCGGATCGCCGGCCGGTGATACGAGGATCGGGAGTGGCCTCGGACACGTACGCGCTGGTTGACGCAGGCCACCAACGGCGCATCGAACGCTTCGGCCCGTACGTGCTCGAGCGGCCCTGCGCGGCATGCGTCGGAACCTCAGCAGCGCCGGCCACTGACGTCGACGCGCGGTTCACCCCCGAGGGGCCGCCGGGCCATCGTTGGTCGGGCCCGAACGTGCCGGCGGATACGTGGGAGGTTGCACTGGACGGCCTGACCTTCCAGCTCGGTCTGACCGACAGCGGCCAGGTCGGCCTGTTCCCCGAGCAGCGCGACCAATGGCGCTGGATCGCCGAGCGGGTGAGCGCGGAAACTGCACCGATGGCGACAGGCGCCGCGACAGCGCGGAGCGTCCTCAATCTCTTCGGCCACACCGGCGGCAGTACCCTGGCTGCCGTCCGCGCCGGAGGGTCAGTCGTCCACGTAGACGCGTCCAGGGCAGCGATTGCGTGGGCGCGGCGCAATGCCGCCCTGTCGGGCTTCCCGGAGGCTCCGGTCCGCTGGATCGTCGACGACGCGCAGGCGTTCGTGAGGCGCGAGCTTCGACGCGGGCACCGGTACGACGGCATTGTTCTCGACCCGCCGACCTACGGCCACGGCGCAAAGGGCCAGCCCTGGCGAATCGAGCACGACCTCCCACGCCTCCTGGCCGATTGCAGCGACCTGCTCGTCCAGCGCGCCGGCTTTCTCCTGGTCACGACCCATACGACAGGACTCGAGCCTGACCGCCTTCGTCAGCTCGTCGTCGATACGATTGACGCCCGGGAAGGAGGCTGGGAGATCGAGGCCGGAGTCCTCGAGATCGAGCCGCTCCACGGAGAGCCGCTCCGGCTCGGCGCGTTCGCCCGCCTGACGCGCTGACCTATCCTCGCTCGATGCCCAGGCGCCCAGACACGACGATCACCAGCCGCTCCAACCCGCGCATCCTCGACGCCGTTCGGCTCCGCGACCGACGCGAGCGCGAACGGACCGGGCGAACCCTCATCGATGGCGCCCGTGAGCTGACCACTGCGATCAGTGCCGGCACGGTGATCGAGGTTGTGTATGCCGTCGACGAGGACGCCTCGACACCAGTCGGCGTCTCCACCACCCTTGAAGTGGCGCGGCTGGAGGGCATCGAGGTGGTCACGGTTGCGCCCGCGGTCCTGGAGCGGCTCGCCTTCGGGGACCGGCTGGACGGCGTGGTCGCGGTCGCTCGCGTGCCAGACGTTGGCCTCGAGCACCTGAGCGCTTCAGACCCCGCGCTCGTGGTCGTCATCGAAGCGCTCGAAAAGCCGGGCAACCTTGGCGCGATCCTGCGGACGGCCGACGCCACTGGTGCCTCCGTCATCGCCGCCGATCCACACACGGACCTCTTCAACCCGAACGCCATTCGCGCCAGCCTCGGCACGATCTTTACGGTCCCGGTCGCGTCCGCCTCGACAAGCGACACACTCGCCTGGCTCCGGGAGCGGCAGATCCCCATCGTCGCCGCCCGGGTGGACGCGACGCTGCCCTACTGGTCGGCGGACCTGCGTTCACCGGTCGCAATCGCGCTCGGGAGCGAGACCCACGGCCTCTCCGATGCATGGTCCGGCGAGGGCGTGAGTGCCGTCCGACTGCCGATGTCGGGCATCGCGGACAGCCTCAACGTCGCAACGACCGCCGCCGTGCTCCTCTACGAAGCGACGCGCCAGCGCGAGGCAGACGCGGCAACCGGGTAACGCGCCCGACACATCGCTGGACTATCGTGGGGCGACCGCGCCCTGCCCACGCGAGGAGCTCCGATGGAATCGTTCGATTTCGTGATCATCGGCGCCGGACCGGCCGGCGAGGCGGCCGCACACAAGGCCCGGCAGCGCAAGGCGACCGTCGCCATCGTCGATCGCGACCTCTTCGGCGGCTCATGTCCGTATTGGGGCTGCATTCCGTCCAAGTCGCTGCTGAACGGGGCGGCCCGGCGCGCCTGCGGCGACGACTACTCCTGGGAGCGCGCCTCGGCGAGACGCGACTACATGATCAACCGCGAGGGCATCCCCTACCCCGACGACAGCAGCCACGTTCGAAGCCTGGAATCCGCGGGCGCTACGGTCCTGCGTGGCACGGGACGGATTGCCGGCCCGGGACGCGTTGAGGTCGACCAGGGCGGCACGCTCCACGAGCTCCACGCGCGGAACATCGTGATCGCGGTCGGCTCGACGACGAAGATCCCGCCGATCGAGGGCATCGACAAGGTCAACACCTGGACCAACAAGGACGCCACGGCGACCCGTGACTTGCCACGCAGCATGCTCGTGCTGGGTGGCGGCCCGACGGGAGTGGAAATGGCCGAGGTCTTCGCGCGCTTCGGTGTCCCCACGACCGTCTGCCAGTCGGGCGACCGCCTGCTGCCGACGGACCATCCACGGAACTCGGAGGCAGCACTCAGGGCACTCCAGCGAGACGGCGTCACCGTCCGTCTTGGTGGTCGAGCCCTGCGCGCGCGTCCGCAGGCCGGCCGGGACGGAGCCGACCTCCTCGAGCTGGACGACGGCACGACGGTCGAGGGCCAC
The DNA here is from genome assembly GCA_036506235.1 of Candidatus Limnocylindrales bacterium. GTDB lineage: Bacteria > Chloroflexota > Limnocylindria > Limnocylindrales > CSP1-4 > CF-16. The sequence goes on from DASXSA010000101.1 coordinate 3,262, forward strand.
GCGGTCCTCCTCGCGGTCGGCCGCGATTTCCCGGTCAACGACCTCGGACTCGAGAACGTCGGCATCGACGTCAACGACCGGAACGCCCTCCCACGGGACGGGCGTCTCCGGATCGCGGACGGGCTCTATGTCGTCGGCGACGTGGCGGGTCCGGAGCTCCACACCCACCAGGGGCACTACCAGGGCGAGCTCGCCATTCGCATGGCGCTCGGTGACCCGGTCACGCCCGACTATCGCGCGCTGCCGCGGGCGACGTACACCGATCCCGAACTTTCGTCGGTCGGCCTGACGCTCGAGCAGGCGCAGGAGCGTGGCCTCGACGCCTTCGAGCAGGTCGCCGACTTCCCGCGCACGGCGAAGGGTTACACCGTCGAGGCGACCTTCGGTCACGTGACGATCGTGGTCGACCGCGCCACGCACGAGCTCGTCGGGGCGGCGATGGCCACGCCGGATGCCTCGGCGGCCATCCACGAGTGCGTCCTGGCCATCAAGGCGCACGTCCCGATCGAGACGCTGGCCGACACGATCCACGCGTTTCCGTCGACCTCGCGCATTTTCAACGGGCTGTTCAACGCGGCCGCGAAGCAGCTCGCCGACGAGGAGATGGCGGACATGCGCGACGCGGGCCACATGCCGATGGTCGAAGCCGGGTCGGCCTAGCGACGGGCTGGCCCAAGCCGGTCGCGGCTGCGACTCAGCGTGCTTTCCCGCCGTCGCTCAGGCGGCGAACACCTCTTCGCCGTCCATCAGGAGCAGCTGGGGCCGAACGGTCAGTCGCGCCTCCCCCGCTCCGAAGCGCTGCGCGAGATCGGCGCCAGGGACGACCACGACGTCCGCACGCGAACCCGGCGACAGCCTACCCCGATCCCGTTCCCCGGCCGATATCGCGGGATCGAGGCACGCCGCGCGGAGTGCGCGACCGAGCGGCAGACCGCGCATCCGCGGTCGGGTCTCGCCCGGAAGCTGGACGGGCCGTGGGGTAAGTGCGAGGAGGATCCCCGGCCAAGGGTCGATGGGCTCCACCGGCGCATCAGTCCCGAAGGGCATCACGGCTCTGGCCCGCGCGAGCTGCCACCAGGGGTAGCCGCGGCTGAGAACGCGATCGCCCCATGCCAGCCGGGGATGCTCGCCGTCGCCGTGCAGGTGGATGGGCTGGACCGAGGCCGCGATTCCCAGCTCCTGGAAGCGAGCAATGTCTCCGGACGTGGCCAGCTGGATGTGTTCGATGCGCGGCATCAGCGGCGTGAGGCCGACGGTCGGGGCCAGGGCGTCGAGCGCGACGCGCACGGCGGCATCGCCGATGGCATGGATCGTCGTGGCGATCCCGGCGGCAGCCGCCTGCTCGGCGAGATCGCGGATGAGCTCGGGGGGCGTCACGAAGAGGCCGGTCGGACCTCCCGCGGAGCTGGCGCCGTCGGGCGTGGACTCATAGGGGTCGAGCAGGGCGGCGGTCCGCGATCCGACGGTTCCGTCGGCGAAGAGTTTCAGCCAGCCAACGTGGGCGCGCGTCAGCGGGTCGGGACCAAGCAGCTGACCGCTGCGCAGCTCGCGATCGCGGGCGACCGCAAGGGCGTCCTGCCTCAGGCACGCGTGGACGCGCAGCTTCAGCCGGCCGGCCGCCGCGAGCCGACGGTACGCGGCGAAGCCACCCTCGAGCGCCGGATCGGACTTGATCTCGCCGAGGTCGTGCGCAGCGACGACACCTCGCGCGAGCAGCTCCGGCACGAACCGCTCGATGGCGACCTCGATCTCGTCGGCGGTCGGCCTCGGCACCTTCGCCGTCACGAGCCCAGCCGCCGCTTCGTGGAGCGCGCCCGTGGGGGTCCCGTCCGCGGCGCGACGAATGACACCACCGGGCGGATCCGGCGTGCTTCCGTCGATGCCCGCGGCGGCCAATGCTGCCGGACTGACCCACAGCGCGTGATGATCGTGCGCCCACAGGGCTACCTTTCGGCCTGGTGCGACCGCCTCGAGGTCGGAGGCTGTCGGCCACGTTCCCCACCGGCCGGGATCCCAACCGCCCCCCTCCAGCCAGGCGTCCGGGTCTCGCAGCGTTTCGTGGGCGGCTCGGATCGTTCGCAAGCCTTTCTCCAGGGTCGCACTCACCGCAAGGTCGACCCTCTTCGACGCAAGTGCCGCGTCGGCCAGGTGCAGGTGGGCGTCGGTCAGCCCGGGAACCGCGATCTGATCGGGCGCGAGATCGATCCGGCGGACGTTTCGACCGGCCAACTCCGAAATATCAGTCCGCCCGCCAGCTGCGACCACCCTGCCGCCACCGATCGCGATCGCCTCCACGAACGCCGGGCCGGCCCTCCCGGCGAGAGTCGCGACCCGCCCGGTGACCAGCAGGTCGATGTCCTTGGGCACGGCGTTCAGCCGACCGGGTCGGCCAGCAGCCCGGCGAGGGCATCGCCCTCGAGACCGGCGCCGAGACCCAGCGCCAGGGCGACGCGTGCCTTCGGCCCGCTCAGGTGGCCCGCGAGCATGGCCCCCGCCCGGAGCCATGTGGCGCCGCCGCCGGGAAAGGCGTAGCCGCCGCCCGCGCGGCCGGCAGGGCAGCGCGACGCCAGCGCGACGGGGATCCCGCGGACCATCGCCCGCGAAGCGGCTTCAAGAAGCGCGATCGAGGTGTTCCCGGAACCGGTCGCCGCGATCACCAGGCCGACAGAACCGGAGGCCACGGCGCCATCGACCAGGCGTCCGTCCATCCCGACCGTCGCGGTCACCAGATCAACCGGCTCCGCAGCGCGCGCGGTCCTGACGTTGCGCCGTGCAGCTCGCCGGCGCGCCAGGAAGACCTGCCCGCCGTCGACCTCCCCCAGCGGCCCAGAATTCAGGCTCTGGAAGCTCGTCAGCGAGCTGGTGTGCGTCTTGGTGACGTCGTCCGCGGCGTGGATCGACCCGCCCAGCACGACGACAGTTCCCTGACGGCGCATCCACTTCGAGGCCGCGACGCGCACCGCGTCGGTGAGGTTGGCCGGACCGTCGTAGCCCGCCTGGCTGGCGGAGCGCATCGCCCCCGTGACCACCACCGGCTTGTCGCTCTCGACGAGAAGGTCGAACAGGAAGGCCGTCTCCTCGATCGTGTCGGTCCCCTGCACCACAACCGCGCCATCGGTCTGCGCGTCCTCGAGCGCCCGGCGGATTTCGCCGGCGAGGTCGATCAGCGCGGGGAACGTGAAATGGCTGGCCGGGGTCAGTCCCCGGTCGATCGGGACGACCTCGGCCACCGTGGCGAGGCCCGGTGTTTGCGCAAGGATTGCAGCGCCGTCCAGGACCGGCACATTGCCGCCGGCCTCGGGGTCGGCACGCATGCTGATGGTCCCGCCGGTGAAGATCACTGCGACCCTGGCCACTCAGCCTCCCGTTGTTGCTGGTCGACTCGGCTCCGCGGCTTGGGCGCTTCCGTGGGCCATCTTGTCGTACCCGACCGGCCCTTGCCGCGTCGCGAGCCGCCACATGGCCCCCGGGATGGCGGCCAGCCAGAGCCCGTTGAAGAGCGCCACTCGTGCTGCGCGCCAGACGCGCTCGGGGCGAGAGACGGGGCGGCCGCCTGGGGCGGTCTCCCAGCGGAGCGCGTCGAACGCCAGCGTGCCGCCCACCAACCCGTAGATCCCGATGAACGCGAGCCCGACCCCGGTTCGGCCACGGCGCAGGGAGCCGCCGATCAGCCCCAGCAGCAGCGGCGGAACGGTGAGCTGTCCGACGTACAGCCCGAAGTCGACCTTGGCCGGCAGCGGCAGGCGGTCGCTCGCGAGCACCCGTGGCCCGAGCTCGAAGGCACGCCGGATCCCGCCCTCGCCCCAGCGCAGGCGCTGTCGGAACAGCCCGCCCCAGTCCGGCACCGGCTCCTCCCACAGCTCGGCGTCGACCGCCCAGACGACGCGGATCCCGGTTGCCGCGGCGACCCGGCTGGACAGGTCGAGGTCCTCGGTCAGCGCCTCCGCACGCCAGCCGCCGACCTCGGCGAGCAGGTCGCGCCGGATCACGATCCCGTTGCCGCGGAACTCGGAGCAGCCACCCAGCGCCCAGCGACCGCGCTGCAGCTCCCCATCCAGTGTCTGCTCGTCGGCCTGGGCCCCCGCAAGGTTGCTTCCGCCGGGGTCGAGCACGCGCCGGCGCGCGGTGACTGCCGACGCGCCAGCGCGGAAATAGGCAGCCAGCGTGGCCAGGAACGACGGCCCGATCCGGGCGTCGGCATCGAGGACGACGACGATGTCTCCCTTGCACGCCTCCGGCGGCGCGGCGGTCAGCGCGGCGCCCTTGCCGTCCAGCAGGTTCTGCCCGTCGCGGCGGACCAGACGTGTCACCTCGGCGATCCCCTCCTGGGCGGCGGCCTCGGCGACCACGGCGGCTGTCCCGTCCGTCGAACGGTCATCCACCACGAGAAGCTCGAAGCAGGGCTCGCCAGCCGCGTCGCGATAGGTCTGGCGGGCGACGTCGGCGACCAGGTTGGGAAGCACGCCGGCCTCGTCCCGTGCTGCGACGAGGACTGTAAACGTCAGCCCGTCCGTCGGAACCGGCGTGCCGTCGCCGACAGACGCGGGCGGGATCGGCGGTCGACGGCTCGCGAGCATGATCGAGGCCACCCACGCGCCGGCAACCCCGGCCGTCAGCGCGACCGCTCTCCGGCCGAGGCCTGAGGCCGCCGCCCGGTCGCCCACGAGCAGGCCACCGCCCAGGATGCCAAGTGCCGTGAGGCGCCAGCCGAGCGGCGTCATCGGCCGCGCGAGGTCGTGGTGCGGCGTCGTCGGCCGGCCCAGGTTGTCATGCGCCTTGATCGGCCCGGCCAGGTCCTCCTGCCCAGCTGAACGTGAAGGCGTCTCGTTCACGCCTCAGTCTGTCACTGGAGGCTGCCCAACTGGCCGCTCGGCACCGGCGGGATGACCGAGGCCACGATGGCTGTAGACGGACGCCGCCCCGGCAAGTGCAGTCAGGATCCCAATGCCCAGGATGACCGGCGTGGTGCCGATCCGGTCGGCGATCGGGCCCACGATGATGATCGGCACGAAGCTGGCGACCGAGATCAGGGTGAACAGGACGCCGTACACGCGGCCTCGGACGTCCTCCGGCAGGTCCTCCTGCAGCTGGGTCTGCGACGAGATGGCCACGATCGCGTAGGCGATGCCGGTCAGGAAGGCAATCGCTACGACGACGGCGAGCAGTGAGACGAGCGACGACTGGTCGAGCAGCCGCGAGGCAGCCTGAACGCGCTGAAGGAAACGCGTAATCGGCCCGGCAATCGAGAGCAGAACGATGAGCACGCCCAGCGCGATCAGGCCAACCTCGATCAGGCTTCGGCGGGGCACGAGCCGCCCGTAGTTGTTGAGCAACAGGATGCCCATGACGATTCCGAATCCGATCGGCAGGACTACCACGACGAAGTCCTTCGGATTCAGGCCGAGCGTCGCGGTCGCGAACCCGGGCCCCAATGCGCCGAGCACGCCGATCAACGAGGCGGTGACGCCCAGGTAGACCAGGGACCATCCGATCGAGCGGTGGCCGCGGATGAATTCGAAACCCTCGCGCAGCTGCCCGAGTGTGGACTCTACTGCCCGCTCGGCGTCGAGCACGGCGCCGCGTACCGTGGTGTGCTCACGTTCGCCGTTCGGAGGCGGCACAGGAGGCAGTGTGTAGCAAAAGAAGGCCGCCACGAGGTACAGAGCCCCGACCAGCAGGAACAGCGCCGATGGACCCGCGATCGTGACAACGATGCTGCCCAGGAGCGCAAAGCCGAGCGGAAACGCCGCGTTGAGCGTCACCGTGAAGATCCCGTTTGCCGCGACCAACTGGCTACGCGGCACGACGACCGGGATCATGGCTGCCTCGGCCGGCGCGAAGAACGTCGACGCAATCGAGACCAGCGTGTTGAGCACGTAGAGCAGGAGCAGGTGATCGCCCACCAGGAAGATGGCCCCGAACGCCGCGGCACGGACCAGGTTGGTGATGACCAGCACCGACCTGCGATCCACCCGGTCCACGTAGACGCCAGCGAGGGCCGAGAAGAGCACTGACGGCACGAGGAATGTCAGCAGCAGCACGCTGACGGCCGTTACCGAATTCGTGGATTGCTGGACGACGACCGTCAACCCGAAGATGACCATGTTGCCGCCGATCTGGGTCGCGGCCTGCGACAGCCAGAGCAACAGGAATGGGCGGTTCTGAAGCACCGCCAGCGCGCCGGGCTCGCCCGTAGCCGAGGTGCTCGGGGTAACTGGTGCCTTGGTTATCCGCTCCTCGGGCGGGAGCTCCGGGATCACAACCCGGCGTGACCGTCGGCTGCGGGTCGGGGACGTGCGGCGTCGACAGCCGCGCTGAGCTCGGGATCTCCGCGCTGGACGAAGGCGACGAGGCGGCGCTCCACGTGCGCCCGATCGAGAAGGACATGGCGGCCGCACGTCGTGCAGCGCAGCCCGATGTCCGCTCCGAGACGGTCGACGAGCCACTCGCTGCCGCCGCATGGATGAGCGCGCCGGAGCCGGACGACGTCTCCGAGAAAGAGCTCGAGCGGGGGCTTCGTCGGCATTCGGCGGGTCAGCGTATCAGAGGCGTGGCGCGCCATGAGCCGGCGTCAGGGTCCGCGTCGTGGCCGGCAATGCGAGGCGGTCGACCGGCGTCACGACCAGCTCGACCTCCGGGAGGGTGGCCCGCAGCTGCGCCATCATGCCCCCCGCGCGGGTGAGCGACCCAGTCAGTGACGGCGGGTTGCCGACTGCGGCGATCTCGAACGTCCCGCCGAGCGGCGTCCCCTCGACCGAGACCGCGCCCGCGGAGCCGGCGACAACGGTGCCCGCGACGACCCGTATGCCCCCGACCGACAAGGCTTCGGCGCCGGCGTTGCGCATCTCGTTGAGCAGGTCCTGGACGGCCAGGCCGGGGATCGGCCCGGTCACCGTCAATCGCACGCCGGGGCCCGAGACCGCCAGGAGGCCCGACCACGCCTGGATCCGGAGCAGGTCCGACTGCAGCTGACCGACCGAGTTCTCGCCGCGAGCCTCGGCCTCCGCCAGCTGTTGAACCTCGGCCTGGAGCTGCGCCCGCTCGGTTCGCAGCTGCTCGTTGCGGGTATTGAGGTTGCCGACAACGTCGGTCAGCTCCTGTGCCGACAGACCCTGCAGCCCGCCACCCGGGTTCTGGGAACGGAGCTGGACGGCGAGCAGGACGCCAAGGATCAGCGCGACCAGGGCAATCGACAGCTGACTCGAACGACGGCGCATCGGTCAGGGAGCCGTCGGCGAGCCCGACGGGACGGCTCGCGCGTTGCGCAGGTTGATCGTTCCGGCGTATGCGGGCACGACCACGTCGGGTGGCTGTGCGAAGGCGATGCGGATCCCGAACCGCTCTCCACGGTCGCGCAGGAATTGCTGGAACGCGGGCTCCGCGGTGAGCCGGGCGTAGAGGTCAGCGGGCCCGATTGCGCTGACCTGGTAGGGCTGGCTCTGGTAGGCCGAGTTGACGAGGAGCGAGCCGCCGATGTCGAGGATGGCCGTCGAGGCCGTCACGCGCTCGCCGTTCACGGCGATGGCCTCGGCGCCAGCCAGCCACAGGAGCTCCACCGCCGTCCGGACGTCCTTCGCGCTGACGACATAGTCCGTCGCGTTGTCGCCGGGCGGCACGGGGTTGGTCGAATCCTGGAGCTGGAGGACGAGACCTGGACCGTGCAACGCGATCAGCCCGGCCCCGACGCGCGCGGCAGCGAGCTGGTCGTTCAGCTGACGCACCTGATCGGCGCTTCCCTTGCCCTGCTTCTCGATCGTCGCGATCTGGGAGCGGAGCGAGACGATCTCCGCCTTGAGGGCGTCCTGCTGTGCCTGCAGGCCCTGCGCGGTCGCCACGAGGGGCCCCCGTTCCTGGCTCGTGTAGGTCACCCGCGGACCTTCGGACTGCAACTGCGCGGCGATCAGGAATCCGAGGGCGAGCAGCGCGATCCCGAGCGTGAGCTGCCAGGTCGGAATCGTGCGCATCCGGGCGGCGATCGACGTCATGGCGGTGGTCTCATCCCCTCCGAGCGCCGGAAGCCGATTGCGATCGCGCCGGCAATAACGACTACCAGGAGGGCGCCCACCAGCAGTCCGATCGCCCGATCCGCCGAGCCCGGCCGCACCGGCGCGCCGACCGCCTCCTCCCCGGATGCGGGTGGACGGCCTGGCGCCTGCGACGCGCCGGGGGCGAGCGTCCCCGGCGCAAGTGTCCCGGGAGGCCCGGCCGGTCCGCTCCAGCCCGTCGGCAACGGTCCCGCGGGGGCAGGCTGGGGACCCTGGCGGGTGCGCGTCTTCGCGCCCAGGCTGGCGAGCCACGCATCGCTGAAGCCGGTGGCCGTCACTCCGAGGGCCCCCTGGAAGGCCTCGTCGTCGGTCACGCCCCGCGAATAGGACCTGATGAGCTTCACGAGGGCGTCCTTGCCGTACGTCTTCACGAGATAGTCGATCGCCGACACGCTCTCGGAATAGGCGAGGAAAAAGCCGTCCGTGGAGACCGGGAACTGGCCCGTCAGACCGTCGAGCGGAATGATCGAGCCGTCCCGGGCCGCGCTCTCGGCAGCAACGCGGTCGTCGACCCCGTAGCCCTCCGAGAGGTACACGGCAAGCCCTTCGTTGAGCCAGCGTGGCGGCAGGTGGTACGGATTGTCGACGGCGGCGTTGAACACGATGTGCGTGAGCTCGTGGGGAATGACGATGCTCACCCACGACGCGTCGATCTGGTTCGGCGTTATGAGTGCGTAGAGCGTTCGGTTCCAGGGGGTCGCCTCGCCGCCCACGTTCTCGCGCGTTGCCGGCCCGAGCGCCCGGTAGAACGCGGTCTGGTCCGCGTAGATGAAGAAGTCGATGGGCGCGTCATCCTTGACGCCGAGCAACGCCTCGGCGTCCTGAACCGCGCGGTCGCCGATCTGCGCGGCACGCTCGCCGAAGGCGCTGTCGCCCTGGTACCAGTGCACGTGGACGATGGATCCGATGCGCGTCCGCCAGCTGAAGCGGGTGTCCGCGTAAGTGATTGCGACCTGGGGCCCCAGCTGGGTGCTGCCGTCATTGCCCGTCAGCCGCCAGCGGGCCACGATCCGCGTGTTCGGCTTCAGGTTGGTATTGCTCACATCGAGCTGGTAGCGGAGCGTGTCGTCACCGCGCGGCGGGGGCGCCTCGGAAACGTCGGGGCCGAGCGAGCCCGGGAAGTCGAGCAGGATCTCCGCGCGCTTGATCGCACCCCCGAGAACGGTGACGGGCTGTTCGAAGGTGATCATGTCGCCGAACTTCGATGTTGCCGTTGGGTCGCCGAAGGTCACCAGCTCAGCCGCTGACGTGGATGGCGCCACCGCAGCTCCCAGCGGAAGGAGGAGCAGTGAGGCGAGCGCGACGCCGCGCACGATTCGCCAGCGCGCCATCAGGGTGCCGACGGTCATCACCGAGCTGACGCCATCACGGAGCCCACGCCAGCCCGGCCATCCGCAGGAACCCCAGCCCGTTCTGCCCCGCGCCCAGGAGTCCCTGGCGCGAAAGCGCAAAGGTCGGGCCGTAGGACACCGGGATTACGGGCACGTCCCGCTGGACGACGGCCTGAGCGCGCTCGTAGGCCAGACCGGCGAGCCGCGGGTCCGTCTCGCTTCCGGCGGCGCTGATGTTCCCGTCGAACTCGGGCGACGACCAGCGGCTGTAGTTGTTCGTTGCTCCGCTGCCGAGCAGCACACCCAGGAAGTCGTTCTGGCCCGGGTAGTCGGCGATCCAGCCGAGTGACCACATGGCCGGCGGGTCTTCGCCCAGCCGCGTGAGCAGGTCGTCCAGCGATTCGTAGTTCACGGTTACGCCGAGCACGTCATGGAGCTGGCGGAGCATTCCAGCGTCGGTGACGAGCCCGGTCGACGCGTACGTCACCTCCGGAAATCGCGCACCACCGGGAAAGCCCGCCTCGGCCAGCGCGGCGCGTGCGGCGCCCGGGTCCGCGTGCGGCGCAAAGTCGGTCTCCGACCGGCCCGGAATATCGGGCGGCACCATGCTCGTCGCGGGAATCGCGCGGTCCTCGCCGCCAAGCTTGACGAGCCGCTGCCAGTCGACCGCCAGGGCGAAGGCTCGCCGTACGCGCGCGTCGTTGAACGGCGGCCTCGACGTGTTGAAGCCGAGGTAGCTGACGCTCAGGGACGGCACGCTCCTGAGCTGCGTCCCAAGCTGTTGGTCATACGCGATCCACGAGGCGTCGAGCGAGTTGACTGGCGCGTAGTCGACGTCACCGCTGTCGAACAGGTCGACCGGGCTCCGCCCGCCGGTCGTCGTCTTGACGTGGATCGTGGTGATAGCCGGACGTCCCGCCCAGTAGTGGTCGTTGGCGGTGAGGGTGATCTCGCCGTCCGGCTGGCGCGCCACGCGATAGCCCCCGCTGACCACCGTCCCGGACTCCCCGCCGGACGGCACGATGCCGAATGACGGTCCGGCCACGACCGAAACGAAGTCGGCGGCCGGGTGTGTGAGCCGGACCTCCACGTCGTCTCCAACGGCCGTCAGTCCGACCGACGCAGCGTCGGCGGAATCGCCCCGGAGCCACGCTCCGACGCCGACCACGTCGGACATCAGCGAGGCCAACGGTGACGGCTTGTCGCGGTCGATCAACCGGAACCAGCTGCGGACGACGTCGGCGGCGGTGAGCGGTGTCCCGTCGGAGAACGTGAGGCCCGGCCGGAGGTGGAAGACGATCCGGCGCCCCCCGTCGCCGATATCCCACGACGACGCCAGCGCCGGGCGCAGCGTCAGGCCCGGGTCGAACGCGGTCAGGCTTTCGAACAGCTGGGAGGTGATCGCCGCGCTCTCGACGTCGCCCTGCGCCGCCGGATCGAGGGTCGTCGGTTCGGTCGCGAGAATCGAGACATCGTCACGAGCTGCCCCGCGCGCCTCCCCGGGTGCGCGAATGCCGACGACGAGCGCCCACAGGAGCAGCGCTGCCGCGATGAACGCGGCGCGGAATGCCGGCACGTGCCAGGCGGTCCGGCGGCTGGATGCACGGCCGGAGGCGGGCACCGACATGAGCGGGAGTATAGGGAAGCCACCCGGTCCAGCCGCCTGCGGACGGCACCGTCCGGGGCAGGAGATGAGGCCCCGCCGAACCACACCGCCGGGGGAACGATGTATTGCTGCGAGGCCTCTGCCGTCGAGAACGGACGGACGTCGGTTTCGTTAGGGCGCGGGTCTAGCAATTTTGGGTCAGGGCCTAGGATTCCAAGGTCCGCCCAGGAACTGCTGTGACTATCCGCCTCCGCAACACCCTCACCCGGAATGTCGAGCCGGTCGAACCGTTGGAGCCCGGCCGCGTCCGGATGTACAGCTGCGGCCCGACGGTTTATCGCTATGCGCACGTCGGCAACCTGCGCAGCTACCTGCTCGCCGACCTCATCCGTCGTGCCCTTCTGTACCACGGCCTGAAGGTCTTCCACGTCAAGAACGTGACGGACGTCGGTCACCTGCGCGACGAACGGTTCGACCGCGGGGAGGATCGGATGCTCGTGGCTGCCGGCCTCGAATCGAAGACGCCCGCCGAGATCGCCGCCGCCTACGAAGCGGCCTTCCACGCCGACGAAGCCGCCGTCAACATCCTGCCGGCGCACGTCTTCCCGCGTGCCACCGAGCACATCGATGACATGCTGGCGATGGTCGAGCAGCTGGTCGACCGCGGCGCGGCGTACCTCTCCCATCACGGGAACGTGTACTTCTCGGTCGGCAGTTTTCCCGGCTACGGCCGCCTCTCGGGCAACGACCTCGACGAGCTTCGTGCCGGCCACCGGGGAGCGGTCGAGACGGACAAACAGGATCCCGCGGACTTCGCGCTCTGGAAGCACGCCGGAGAGGGCCGGCTGCTGCGCTGGCCGACCCGCCGCTGGGGCGAGGGGTTCCCTGGCTGGCATATCGAATGCTCGGCGATGTCGGCGCGCTATCTGGGGCCCGAGTTCGACATCCACACCGGAGGGGTCGACAACGTCTTCCCGCACCACGAAGACGAGATCGCCCAGTCAGCCTCGCTGACCGGCAGGCCTCCCGCCCGCCACTGGGTTCACGGCGAGTTCCTCCTGATGGCGGGCCGCAAGATGGCCAAGTCGGCGGGCAACTTCCAGCGCATCACCGAGCTGGCCGAAGCCGGCTTGGATCCGCTCGCCTTTCGCTACCTCGCGCTCACGTCGCGCTACGGCCGCAAGCTGAACTATTCCGACCGTTCGATTCGCGCGGCTGCGGCGGCACTGGAGTCGCTGCGATCGCGACTGCGCGCTCTGGGACCGCCACCTCCCGACGGACCCTGGGCAGCTCCCGAGCCTCTGCGGCCCGGCGCCGCCGGCGAACGACCGAGCGGTATCGCGGACGGTCCTGCCGGCCATGGGGACCGCAACGAAAGCTTCAGGCTGCGCGACCGCGCCCACGAGACGGCGCCTCCGCTGTCGGCTGGCGGCCGCGATCTCCACGGTCGCCTGGTGTCGGCGGTCGATGACGACCTGGACACGCCGACCGCGCTCGCCGTCGTGCGCGAGATGCTCCGTGCGTCGCTTTCCCCGGACGAGCGGCGCTGGCTCGTGCTCGACGCGGACCTGGTGCTGGGGCTCGACCTCGACCGTGTCTGGGCGGACGTCCCGGCCGAGGACGACGGCTTGCAGCCTGATCAGCGACGGCTGCTCGAGGAGCGAAGCGCCGCCCGCGCCAGGCGCGACTTCCAGCGTGCAGACGCCCTGCGCGCGGAGTTGCTCGAGCTTGGGCTGGAAGTCACCGATCGAGCGGGCGGGGAGACGACCTGGCGGAAGGTGGGCAAGCGGTAGCAGTGGCGAGCTTCAATCCGCGATCAGCGTGATCCCACCAGCTCGCGGCTATTCCTGAAACGATCGATGATGCGGTAGAAGTTGCGCCGGCTCAGACGGTCGCGCTCATCCGCGGGTGTGGTGGCGTACTCGCGGTGCTCGTGGCGCTCCAGCGGCAGACCGGCGACCACTGTGGCCTTACGCGGCGGTTCGTCGGACTCGGACTCGCGAAGGACCAGGCTCCACCAGATGTCCAGGTTCCGGTAGAAGCGGAAGTGTTCGTCGAGCGGTCCGCGGTCGACGTAGTCCGAGCGACGAAACGCCTGGCAGTACCCCTCGATCGCCTCCGCGTCGCCCTCCGTGATCTCCTCGAAGTGGCGCAGGTCAGCGGAACGAAGGCCCCACGGGCCGACAACTGCCACGCCTGGATCGTCGAGCGCCTGGAGCAGTTCGCCGACGAACGGGCCTCGGGACTCGACGCTTGGATCGAGGAGGACAATCCCCTCCCCGACTGCGCGCCGGAGCCCCGCGTTCAGCGCAGCCGCGTGGCCCAGGCGCGCGCTCGTCCAGACCACATCGGGCCGGAGCGCCGAAACGTCCTGCTGCTCGAACAGGCCTTCGATGTCGTCCGATGGCGCGTTGGCGACGACGACCACCTGGACGGCCTCCTCGCCAGCCCCTGCCAGGCCGCCG
>DASXSA010000102.1:0-2873 GCA_036506235.1 Candidatus Limnocylindrales bacterium
TCTTCAGCGACAAGGTGACTCCGGCCCAGTGATGGGTCTTCATCTTCGGCATGGACACCACGACGTCGGCCTCGACGATGGCCTGGGGGAGCCACAGCTCGCCGAGGTCTGTGAACGAGCTGTGGAGTCGGCGGGCCACCAACGCCGCCGTGTTCAGGTCGACGAACGGCGCGTCCACGTCGTGCAGGGACTCGAGCAGACCGGAGGTCTGGACCGCGAACTGCGTGTCGCGTCGGTGGCCGGGCCCTTCGGCCACGGTCACCTCGGCTGCCCCGAGCCTCCTCATCGCCAAGACGGTCGCGGCGATCACCCTTGGGTCGGTGTTGATGGCCGCGCCCGGGTCGTACTCGACGAAGTTCGGCTTGAGCACGACCCTCTTCCCGGCGACGTCGGCCCCTACGGCCCGGAGCCCGTCCAGGACGATCCGTTCCAGGGACGCTTCGTAGGAGGTCGCCTTGACCACCGCAACCCTCGGGCGGCCGGGTAGCGGGAAGAACGAGGTGTCCCAGGGTCTCCGCGCCCGGTCGACCAGGACCTCCGCCGCGATCCCGGCGCCGGTACCGACGACGAGGGCGCCCACGCCGACCTGTGCAGCCCGCTTGAGGAAGGTACGACGGTCCATCGGAGCGCTCACGCCGGCCTCCGGATCGCTTCCAGCCCCGGCCCGGCCGCGATGGCCGTCCACGCCAGGGCCACGACGTCGTCGAGCAGCCCCGTCCGGTCGAGCTCGGCGTCGAGTTCACGTTCGACCTCCCCGGCGATGGGCTCATCGGCCAGGCGGAAGGCCGCCAAGGCCATGGCCAGGGACAGCCCCCCGTGCCGCTCGGCTCGCCAGAGCCGATCGAGGGCTGTCATGCCCCGGGCGAAGAGCTCGGGCTCGGTCCCTTGGAGGGCAACCAGGGCCACGGCAGTCGTCTGCGCATACGGGGGCAGATCAACCCCGAGGACGACCCGGTTCCCATAGTTCCACCCCCCACCCGCGCACTCCCGGTCCGCGAGGACGGCCAGGCCGTCCTGGAGCGGGCTCCCCGCGGAGGGCCGCAGGACCTGGAGAGCCAGAACGGCGTGCGCGGTCGGCTCGACCCACCCGAACGTGTCCGGCGTCCAACCCCAGCCTCGGAGGTTTGGATCGTGCGGGGCGTCCGGGTTGGCGGGTAAGCGCTGGGCCTGATTGGCGATTACGTGGTCGAGCGCCCGCTCCCGAGCCTCCCCCGGAGCGAGCGCCAGCGCACCCAGCGCGGTTGCCGCGTCGCTCACGACGTCCCTGGTGGCCAGGGCGAATCCGCCGTCGGCGCGCTGATGGCCGGCGAGCCAGCCGCGCGCCTCCTCGTCGCCCAGGGCGATGGCGGCGAGGGCGGTGGGCTCCGGCTCCGCCGCCATTTCGGGCCGGGGGCCGAACCCACCATCGCTCCGGGCTGCGGAAAGGCGCGTCGCTGCTCGCGCGAACAGGCCGGTGGTCATGCGGGGATTATCGGAGAGGTCGGGCGGGTTCTGGACCATCTGCTGCCCGCCGGGCGGGGCGTCCCGGCGGTGGCCCTAGCCCGCCAGGGCCCCTCCAGGTGGCGGTTGATCTCCTGATCATCGTGCAAGCCGGCCTGGTCCACCCGGTCCACCGGCCCCCATCTGGGCTGCCTGAAATCTCGGGCCCAGTTCAGATGCCGTAGGCGAGGACTGAGGAGAGTTCCTCTCAGGTTGGACAGGCACCACGCCGAGAGTGATGGAAGCCTGAAGACCCGTAGGAAGCCTGAGGCACTTGGGGAGTCGGTGACGTAGTGCGACAGGTGCTGGACGAGGAAGAAGAGTCCACTCGGCCGGGGTGGGTTCAACGGGCCGTCTTCAAGATCACCGCGTTTGGCCCGGAACGCGACGGGCGGGTTGTGGCCGCCGGTGCCCTCGTTGCCTACCTCATGGTCGTGGCCATCCCCCGGTTGTTCTGGGGCATCAATCTCTGGCCTCGCCTCTCCGGCGTGCCGGCCGCCCCGACGCTCTTCTTCGATACCCGGGTCATTACGTCGGGTCTCGACTGCAGTCGGATGGGATTCGATCCGCTGACGTACAACCCGTGCGATATGAGCGGCCGCCCAATGAACTACCCTCGGGTATGGCTGCTCCTGAAATCGCTCGGCGTCGGCCAGTCCCAGACGGACGTGCTTGGCGTCATCTTCATCGGCGTGTTCTTCGCGTCCTTCTTCCTCCTGATGGGCCGTCTCACGATGGGAGAGGGCGCCATCGTCGCCCTGGCCGTCTGCTCGCCCTCGGTCATGTTCGGCGTCGAGCGAGCCAACAGCGACATCGTCGTGTTCGCGCTCGTTGCGGCAGCCGTGGTCGCCTGGCGGGCGGACCGGAGCAGGAGAGAGGTGGCCGGCCCACTGCTCGTGCTGGTGGCGGCGTTCCTGAAGCTGTATCCGGTCTTCGCCTTGCCGAGCTACCTGATGACACGGCGTCGGAATGCCACCATGACAGCAGCCATCTGCATCGCCGTGTTCGCGGCCTATGTGGTCGTGTACAGAGGCGACATCGAGGCGATCGTTCGGGCGACGCCACATGGCCAGTACAACTCCTATGGGGCGAGGATCCTCCCCGCCGCCATCTACCATCGGGTCGTTCCGCAAGCATGGGGCGCTGGTTTCATGGTCAAGCTGGCGCTCGCCATCGTCCCCTTGCTGATCGGGGCGATGGCCTGGGTCATCGGGCGGCGCCGGCTGCCCCGGTCGGACGCGGGCGAGGGTGATTGGTCCCGCCTCGCTTTCACGATGGGGTCGCTGCTGTTCCTAGGAACGTTCGCGCTGAGCATCAACTTCGGTTACCGGCTGGTGCTCCTCCTGCTCACTCTCCCCCAGCTCTTCCGATGGATCGGTGACCCATCCCACGAT
>DASXSA010000103.1:0-6402 GCA_036506235.1 Candidatus Limnocylindrales bacterium
CGAACGTGATCCCGCATGGCCAGGTCGACATCGTGAACGGCAAGGTGGAGTACACGCCGGACCACGACTACTCGGGCCCGGACAGCTTCCGCTACACCATCACGGACGGCACGCTCATCAGCACCGAACGCGCGGTGAGCGTCACCGTGACCCCCGTCCATGACAACCCGATCGCCAACTTCGATCTCGCGAGGGGCAGGGAAGACAGCGTCGCCGTTACGATCCACGTCCTGGACAACGACACCTTCGGGCCGGATGGGGGCGCGGCGCTGAGCGTCACGGGTGTGACGCAGGGATCCAAAGGCCACGTGGCGATCGTCGGGCTGGGCACCGCCGTCAGCTACAGGCCGTTCCACAACCTTTTCGGCCTCGACAGCTTCACCTACACCATCAGTGACGGCGCTGGCGGCAGTGCTACGGCCAGTGTCTTTATCAATGTAACTGCGGTGAACGATGCGCCGGTGAACAGCGTGCCGGGCACGCAAGTGACCGCGACCAACCAGATGCTGGGCTTCGCCGCGGCCCGCGGCAACCAGGTCTCGATCGCCGACGTCGACGCCCTTGCCGTGCGGGTGACCCTGACGGCGGCCAACGGCGTCCTGAGCCTGAGCAGCACCAAAGGGCTGACCTTCCTGGCCGGGGACGGCAGCAAGGATTCAAGCATGAGCTTCACCGGAACGATCGCGAACATCAATGCGGCTCTCGACGGCATGTACTTCGTGCCCACGTTCGAGTACAGCGGAGGGGCCGGCCTGACGATAAGTACCGATGACCAGGGCGAGAGTGGTATCGGCGGCCCCTTGAACGACACGGACACCGTGTTGATCTACGTTGGTTCGGTCCCACTGTAGAGCGCGAAGGCCGCGGTGGCCGGCCTCGCCGAGGCGGTGGCGCGCCGCCTCGATGCGGCGGCGGCCACGCCGTCGCTGATGCCCGCCTCGTCCTATTCGAACCTCGAGTTCGACCTGGAGTCCGGCGAGCGCGGCTATCGCGAGACCCACGCCGAGGCCCGGGCCGCAGGCCGGCCTGGGCGTGGGCCGCCGTCCCGTCGTCGACGCCATGCGCCGCAACCCGCTCTACCGCGCGCTGCGCGTCGACAAGATGAGCATCGCCGCGCGCGATCCTGGCCGAGCACGAGGCCGGCCGGACATCTGCTTTGGGGGCGGGAGGCCGGAGAAGGTTGACCACGAGTGTTATGCAAAGTAGTCTACCATTTCATGGCACAACGAAGAAAGCAGAAGGCGGTTTTTACCGCCGATCCGGAGCAGCTCCGTCAGGTCCGACTCGCCGTGCAGTCGCGGCGGTATCGCAGCGCCTCCGAGCTCTTGCGTGAGGCGATCGACGAAAAGCTCGAACGACTGCGGCGGGAGCGGCTCGCCGCCCAGGTCGATCGCTACTGTGACGCAGGCCTCGGCGACGAGGACAGCGGTCTGGTCGAGGGCCAGGCTTTCGGCCGCAGGCGATAACCGATGCTGCGCGGCGAGGTGTGGTGGGCGAGCGTACCGATGCGAAGGGGCGATTCCAAGCGCCGGCCCATGCTCGTCGTCTCGGACGACGTGTTCAATCGGAACCCGCGTTATCCCAAGGTGATGGTGGTTCACCTCACGTCCGTGAGGAGAGCGGAAGGGCCCTTCGAGTGGGAGGTGACCGTGCCAAAGGGCACCGCTGGCTTGGAGCGGCCGAGCACGGTGAAGTGCGCCGAGGTCTACACGCTCTGGAAGGACCAGCTTCGAGGCGCCGCCGGGACCCTACCCAGGGCACTGATGCAGAAGATCGATCGCGCGCTCGCAATCGCTCTCGGTCTTCCCCTCCCGCGCATCGAGGGCTGAGCGGGAGACCCCGGCGCTACGCGCTCGGCGGCCCGCTGCGCGGGAGTCGGCTCACCGATTCAGGGTCGCGATCCAGATGTCGGCTTCGTTCCGGTGGCGATGGAAATAGATCCACCGATCGTCTCGGGTGGGCGCCGGCCCCTCCGGCTCTTCGTCCACGACGGACAACAGCTCGCGGACCCTGCGCCGCTCGCTGTCGACGAGGTACAGCTTCCGGCCCGACGAGAACACGAGGCGGCGGCCGTCGTTCAACCACGCCGGCCATTTGCCGAACTCCGTCAGTCGCGTGTAGGCGCGCGACTCGAGGGAATAGACGATCACGCCCCTGCCGACCGCGGACGATCTGCCGGGTTCGCCTTCCTCCTGGCCGGCGAGCCGCCGCCCGTCGGGAGACCACGACCACGCGGCGAAGCCCGGTGCGAGTCTCTGCGGCGTTTGATCCGACCACGGCGTGTGCGGATCGAAGATCCAGGTCTCGACCTCCGGGTTCCTCCGAACGGCTGACATCCGCGATCCATCCGGAGACCAGACCGGATAGACGAGCCCCTCTTTGGCCGCGGTGAGTTGCGCGAGATCACTGCCGTCCGCGTTGATGATCCAGATCTGGTACTCGCCCGTCCGGTTCGACGCGAACGCGAGACGCTTGCCGTCAGGCGACCAGCGAGGGAAGCGGTCGTTGGCGGCATCGTTGGTCAACTGCCTCGATCCGGTCCCGTCGGGACGGGCGAGATAGATGTCCTCCTGCGTGAAGAAAGACCAGAAGGCGACCCACTCACCGTCGGGCGAGGGCTCGGGCAGCGCCCAGGACCGGGAGCCGCTCGTCACCGAGCTCGGATCCCCCACCAGCCGCTCGGCCTCCGGGTCGAAGGCCACCCTCTGGATGTTCTGCCGCTGCACGATCGAGGTGTACGCGAGCCGCTTGCCGTCCGCGGAGAAGGCGAGGTGGGCCGTGAACGACGACGGCGTCGTGAGCGGCTCGGGGTCTGAAGTTGCCCTTCCCGACCGTTCGTCGATGGCCACCCGCCAGATGTTCATGCTGCCGCCGCGGTCGCTCGAGAAGTAGAGGTGCTGGCCATCCGGCGACCATACCGGGTTCCAGTCCACCGCCGCGTCGTTGGTCACCGCCGTCGGCTGGCCGCCGCCCGCTGGGACCGTCCAGATGTCCCGCTGCCCGAGGTTCCGGCCCGCGGTGCCGGCAGTCCAGTACGCCACGCGCTGGCCGCTCGGCGACCATCGGGGCTGCAGGCCCTCGGCATCCGCAAGCTGTCGCCGCGCGCCACTCGCCAGGTCGATCGTCCAGATCTGGCTTCCCCCGGCGCTGCCGTAAGGCCCATCGTCGCGAGCCGGTTTCGTCGCGAAGATCACCTGGCTGCCGTCAGGCGACCAGGAGGGGTTGTAACCGCCGTCGGTGAGCCGCCGGACGGATTCGCCCGTCCGTCCCATGACGAAGATCCCGCCGCCCTGCCGTTCCGATCGGAAGGCGATCCGCTCGCCGTCCGGCGACAAGGAGGGCTGCGTGTCGGCCGCCGGCGAATCCGGCGTCAGGTTGATCGGCCGCTGTCCGCCGACGCTCTGGAGGTAGACCTCCCAGTTCCCCGACGCATTCCCCGCGTAGACGACCCACTTCCCATCCGGCGAAAGGCTCGGGAACAGCTCGAGCGCCGGGTGCGACGTGATCTGTGAAAAAGCGGGCTCGAATGGCCGCTCCGGCCGACGCGTAAGCCCGCGGGTCCGACCCAGCGCCGCCACGATCGCCAGGGCCGCGGTGAGCGCGGCGAGGGCAGCCGCGATCACACGCCGGCGGTTGTCGAACGCGCGCAGCGCCGCCGGCCGCGACGAGCGATCGCTGTCGGCCACGTGCCGGGCGATCTGACGGTCGCGCAGCGCCTGCAGTTCCGTCGCCAGCTCGTGCGTGGACCCGTACCGCTGGGAGGGCTGCTTGGCCAGGCAGCGGCCGACGACCCGCTCCAGATCGGCAGGCGCGGCCGGGTTCGCCTTGCGCAGGGGCGGGGGCTCTGCGGTAAGGATCGCGGAAAGGCTGTCGACGGGCGTGGCGCGCCCGAAGGCCGCGCTTCCTGTCGCCATCTCGTAGAGCACGGCGCCCAGGGCGAACTGGTCCGAGCGGAAGTCGACCGCTTCGCCGCGGGCCTGCTCCGGCGACATGTACCCGGCCGTGCCCACGAGCATGCCGCTCCGCGTGGCGGTCGGCCGGTCGCTCGCCGAGCCGCCCCACGACTGCGGTTGCAACTTGGCCAGGCCGAAGTCGAGGATCTTCACGAACCCGTCGTCGGTGACCATCACGTTCTCCGGCTTCAAGTCCCTGTGCACGATGCCGGCGCCGTGGGCCTTGGCCAGGCCTGCCGCGAGCTGGGCAGCCAGCGAGAGCAGCTCTCGGGCAGGCAGCGCCCCGTCTTCGAGGAGTGCGCGCAGGGTGCGGCCCGCGATCAGCTCGGTGA
This sequence comes from Candidatus Limnocylindrales bacterium, assembly GCA_036506235.1. Lineage (GTDB taxonomy): Bacteria > Chloroflexota > Limnocylindria > Limnocylindrales > CSP1-4 > CF-16. The sequence continues at coordinate 4,286 of DASXSA010000103.1, forward strand.
CGATGAACAGGGTGGAGTCCATGGTGCCCACGTCGTGGACCGTCACGAGGTTGGGATGGTTCAGCGCGCTGGCGGCTCGAGCTTCCTGCTCGAACCGCCGGACCCGGTCGGGGTCGGACACCAGCGCGGGAGGCAGGACCTTCACGGCGACGTCGCGACCCAGCCGGCTGTCGCGCGCCCTGTAGACCTCGCCCATGCCGCCGGCGCCGAGCATGGAGACGATCTCGTAAGGGCCGAGGCGGGTTCCCGGCGCGAGCGTCTTCAGGCCGGCGGTGTGGGTGAGCGCGCCGAAGGCGCGGTCGGCGTCGCTGTGCGCCGAGAGCAGCGAGCGGACCTCGTCGGCGAGCGCAGCGTCATCGCCGGCGATCCGCGCCAGGTAGGCCTCACGCTCCGCGGCAGGCCGCTCGAGCGCCTCATGAAAGATCCTCTTGACGACCTCCCAGCGCGCGGAAGACGCGGCTCCGTCGGTCAAGACGGGAAGTTCATCCGGCGCACCAGCGCCTGGAAACGCGGCTCGGACCGCAGGGAGACGAACCAGGGCACGACCCTGATCCAAGCCACGTTGATCGACTGCTCGGCGTCCGCTTTCTCCAACCAGGTCAACGCTTCTTGCTTGTCGCCCACGCCCGCATAGGCGACGGCCACGTAGGCGCTGTCCACGTAGGCGCGCCGCGACTGGCTCTCCAGCTCGCCGATCAACCGCCGCGCATCGGCGGCGCGGCCCGCGCCGCCGTAGACGAAGGCGCAGACGGAAAAGGTCCGGACGTCGAACGCGGAACCGCGCATCCGGTCGCACTCGGCCGCGGCCTCTGCGTGCCTGCCGGTCAACGAGTACGCCGCCGCCAGGCGCGACCTCGTCCAGGGCGTGGCCTGGAGCTCGATCGCTCTCCCGTAGTGGCGGACAGCTTCCTCGTAATGACCCGCCATGAACTGGACCCAACCCAGCCGCTCGTCTCCGGTGAGCGGATCGATGGCGGCAGCTCGTCGGGTGTGTTCGAGGGCCTCGTCGAACCGGCGCGCGTCCATGGCGAGGTAGACCGAAAACGCGGCGTGAGCGCCGGCGTCGTTCGGGCTCAGCTCGATGGCCCGCCGGTATTCGCGCTCGGCGCCCGGCCAGTCCCGCTCGTACCTGAAGAGCATCGTCGCCAGGGCCCTGTGCGCCTCCGGGATCGCAGGATCCAGCTCGAGGGCCTTCCGGACGGCTGCTTTCGCGGGAGCCCTCAGCTCGCCGGGCGACACGAAGACCGCCAGGACGTTGTAGGACCCCGCCAGGTTCGCGTATGCGGTCGCGTACTGCGGATCCAGCGCGATCGCCTTCTCGAAGTACTCGATGCTCTTCCGGATGGCCTCCTCCGTGTTGCGCGCCCGGACGTGCTGGCCCTTGAGCAGCGCCTCGTACGCGTCAGGGTTGACGGGGCGGGCGCTCGCCAGCCGCGCCTGCTCGTCGGGCGTGAGCTTGGCGCGAATCTCGGCCGCGATCGCGCTCGCCACCTCGTTCTGCAACGCCAGGACGTCCCGCAGGTCCCTCTCGTAGCTTTTCGCCCAAAGGTGCCGGTCTGCAGGCGCGTCGATCAACTGGGCGGTGATGCGGACGCGGTCGCCGGAGCGCGCGACTGATCCTTCGATCACGGCGTCCACGTTCAGCTCGCGCGCGATCTCCGGCAGCGGCTTCGGTCTAGCCTTGTACTGCATGACCGAGGTGCGGGAGACCACCCGGATCGCCCCGATCTGCGCCAGGTCCGTGATCAGCGCCTCGTGCATGCCGTCGACGAAATACTCCTGCTCGGCGCCGCCCGAGAGGTTCGCCAGCGGCAGCACGGCGAGAGACCGGAACGAGGGTCGCGCGGGAGCGCGCAGCCGGGGTATCAGCGCGGTGGCGGCCAGCGCGACGGTCGCCGCGACCACGCCTGCGGCGATCCACGCCCGCCGAGTTGCGGGTCTGGCCGCGGTCACCGAACGCGCAGCGACCGCCGGCTCGCGTTCCTCGCGGATCCCGCCGAGCGCTGCGCTCAGCTCACGGCACGACGACCAGCGTTGTCGGGGGTCCTTCGCGAGACACCGCGCGATGAGCGTCTCGAGCGAGGCGGGCGCGAGCGGCTGGTGCTGCGACAGCGAGG
>DASXSA010000104.1:0-21568 GCA_036506235.1 Candidatus Limnocylindrales bacterium
TGGCGGTCCTGGACGGAGTGCCCGCGCGAACTGTTGACGGTATCGACGACGAGCTTTCCGCTCGCATAGACGCGACCCCAGTCGATCGCCCTGTGGGGGGTGATCGCCACGAGCACGTCGCTGCCCGCGAGCATCGAGTCCAGGCCCACCGATTGCCTCTCTTCCCCGGCGGAATCGCGGAATGCGGGCACGTGCGGGTCGTGATAGCTGATCTCCGCACCGCCGGCGGCCAGGAGTGCCATGACGCCAGCTGCGGGCGAATTGCGCGAATCGCGGACGTTCGCCTTGAACGCCACGCCGATGACCCCGACGCGCGATCCCTTGAGAGCCATCCCCCGGTCGTTGAGCGCTGCGGCAACGAGCTCGGCGACATGTCGCGGCATCGCCAGGTTGATGTCGCCGGCCAGCTCGACGAATCGGTCGACGAAGTCGAATTCGCGGGCCCTCCACGAGAGGTAGTACGGATCGACAGGGATGCAGTGTCCGCCCACGCCGGGTCCCGGGCGGAAGGCCATGAACCCGAAGGGCTTGGTGGCCGCAGCGTCGATGACCTCCCAGACGTCCAGTCCCATCCGCTCACACAGCAGCGCGAGCTGGTTCACCAGTGCGATGTTGACGTTGCGAAAGACGTTCTCCAGCAGCTTCGCGAGCTCGGCGGCGTCGGGCGAGGAGAGCTCCTGGACGGTGTCGTTGATGCGCCGCAGCAACCTTGCCGCGCGCGCGGTCGCGGCGGGCGTCAGCCCGCCGACGAGTCGGGGCACGTCCCGTCTGGCGCTGGCCGGGTCGCCCGGGTTGACGCGCTCCGGTGCAAACGCGAGATCGAAGTCGGCGTCGGCGCGCAGGCCGGATCCCTCGAGGGCCGCGCGGAAGGGGCCCGTCGTGGTTCCCGGGTAGGTGGTCGACTGCAGGATGACGAGCTGGCCTCTTCGAAGGCAGCCGGCGATCAGCTGAGCCGCACCCAGCACCGGCCCGAGGTCGGGATCCTTGGCGTCCGTGATCGGGGTTGGCACGCAAACGACGAGGATGTCCGGCTTCGCAAGGTCGGCGACGTCGGAGGAGGTGACCGTTAGCCCGCCGCGCAGCGCCTTCGCCAGACGGTCGTCATCGATGTCGTCGATGGGCGAGTGCCCGGCATTGAGCTCGTCGACGCGCCGCCGGTTCGCGTCGACCCCGGTGACGTCGAGTCCGGCCTCCGCGAATGCCAGCGCGAGCGGCAGGCCCACATATCCGAGCCCGACGATCGCGATCTGCTGGTCCTCGCTCATGCCACCTCGGACCTCTGACTGCTCCGCCCGGCGGTCGCGTGCTCCACGCTTGCGTCCGATCCGGGCCCGGCGGTCGCATCTGCCGCCTGAGCGACGCCCGGATCAGCGCCGTTCCGGGACGGCGCTTCGGCCGCGATCGGAGCGCTGTCGCCGGAGGATAGCCTGCCGCCCGCCAGTCGCTCGACGAGGGCGACGTACTTCGCCGACTGGGCGTCCCAATCGAGGGCGGACAGCCGCTCGCGCGTCGCCTGCAGCGTCCGCCTGCGCAGCCCGGGATCGTCGGCTGCGGCGCCGAGGACCCTCGCGAGGTCATCAGGATTGCCCGGCTCGTAGGTGATGACGGTGCCGGATGGGAAGTAGCGCTGGAGCGTCGCCAGGCGGCTTGCGACCACGGGCTTGTCCATCGCCGCGTACTCGAGGAGCTTGCTCGACAGGCTGAAGTCCGTGAACGGATCGCGGCGCGTGGGAGCGAGGCCGATGTCGGCCATGGCGATCGCCCCCGGAACCGCCTCGAGTGGGATCCGGCCGTTGAAGCGGACGTGGTCTTCGATGCGGAGTTGGGCTGCCAGCTTGCGCAGGCCTGGCTCCGAGTCTCCCCGACCGTAGATATCGAGCTCCGGGCGAAGGGCCGGCCGGGTTTGCCAAAGCGTGGCGACTGCACGGAGGACGACGTCCAGCTCGTAGATCGGGGTCAGCGCCCCGGCGTATACCAGACGGAGCCGGCCGTCGGCCATGAAGGAGCGAGGCGCGTGCAGCTCAGGCGCGAACAGGTCGCGCACCGGGCCGTTGACGATGACCGTGAGCTTCTCGGGACGCACGCCACGCCTGACCAGCCGATCTGCCAGCGCGTCGTTGACCGTGACCACCGCGTCCGCGAACGACGTCGCCAGAGTCTCCTGGATCTCGAGGGCACGCACTGCGAGGGCGCCCCAGCTCCGCGGGAAGCGGCTTTTGAAGAACGCCGGCATCGCCTCGTGCAGGTCGAGCAGAACCGGGACGCGAGCCATCCGCAGCGGGAGCGCGGCGAACACGAGGAAATCGGGAAGGGTGTGGACCTGGACCAGCGCGTAACGGCGTCGGCGGTGAGCGCGAGCGAGTGCGATCGCGGCCCGGCCGAAGAACTCCGCGTATTCGCGAAGGTAGGTCGCCAGCCCGGCTCCCTGGTGGCGCGACACCGGCAGCCGGCTCAGCTGCACCCCCGCGATCACGTCGGACGGCGCGTCTCCAACCCGCCGCAACGCGAAGACGTCCACCGGACGACCGGCCGAGACCAGCGATTCGGCCTGCCTCCGGACACGGGAGTCCTCCTCGTAGTAGGCGTGAGCGAGCATCGCGACGGGTCGCCCTGCACGGGCCCCCGCGCTCACGAGGGTTCCGAGGCGGCCATCCACTCCGCGATATCCATCCGCTGCGCGGCCGAGATCAGGCCATGGGAGAAGTCGACGACTTCGACCCCTGCCGGCGTCAGCAGGTCCCGGATGACGCCGTCGATGAACGTCGCGCTTTCGCGGAAGTGGAGCGTGGTCTCGACCGTCTCTCCGGTCTCCGGGTGGGTCGTGAGGACGATCGGGTTGAGGCGTGTCTCCGCGTCAAGGCGGTGGTAGCGCTTGCCGTCGACCTCGTGCGTCCCGTACTCGTTCTCGCCGTAGAAATGCTGGACCGGACCGTGAAAGTGGAGGTCGGCCCCGATGACGTGGATCGATCGCGCCCCGAGCATCGACGCGAAATGCATCGCGGCGAGCGTCACGGTCCCCGGTCCCAGCCCGGTCTCGCCGCGCGGCCCGACGAGCAGCCCCTCCTCGCCCTGCGGGTTGCGATAGTGACGAATATCGACCGGCGTCTGATAGATATGGCGGAGCAGGTAGAGCGCGGGCTGGTCGTCGGCGTGACCCGCCTCCCGGGCGAGTCGTGTGCCCGACTCGGAGACGCAGCGGATCACATTGGGCGGCGTCCGATAGTGATACCAGTCCCACAGGTACGCCTTGCTTTCGACGGAGAGGAAGTAGTCCATGGAATGGAGGTGCAGGACGCTCCCGTTCAGCGCGATGACTACGTCGTAGCGCCGGTGCAGCCGGTCGTCGAACGGGATCGCGGCCTTCGCCGAAGGTCCCGTACCGACGATCAGGACCCGGCTGCCGGGATGACGCCCTTCCAGGACCGAGATCCGCTGGCTCTCCGGCACCTGGTGCTCGTACAGCCAGCGCCTGGTGCTTCTCCGGTCACCCGGAAGGTCCTCGAGGGCGATCCGGGCGGTCCCCCGGGCGCCCCGACCCGGTCGGGTGATGGACGGGATCTTCAGCCTCAGGGCGCGTTCCTCCATGACCGCAGGATCGGTTGGGGACGACCCATGATATCGGGACCCGTCCGGTCGTCGGCGGACTTCCCGAACGACGCCGGGTGCGGGGTCATCGTGCTAGGGTACGGCCGCCCATGCACGTGAGCACCGAGGCGCCCGCCTCGTTCCGGACGAGTGCCGCCCAGCCCAACGCGCTCGGGCTGGTCCGTCAGGGCATCCAGGACGTCCTGTCCCGGCGGCACCTGATCCGCTACCTGGTCCAGGCCGACCTGAAGAAAAAGGGCGCGGATACGCTGTTCGGCAACATCTGGTGGGTGCTCGACCCGCTCCTCCAGATGGCCGTCTACGTGATCCTGGTGTCGGTCATCTTCGCCCGGACGCAGCCCGACTACCCGCTGTTCATCTTCGCGGCGATCCTGCCCTGGAAGTGGTTCCAGTCGACCATCCAGGACGCGATCGTGTCGGTCGTGCAGTCGGAACGACTGATCAAGCAGATCCACTTCCCAAAGCTCGTCCTCCCGTTGGCGTCCGAGGTCGCCGGGATCGCGAACTTCGCATTCGGCCTCATCCCGCTCTTCGCGCTGCTGCTGATCTTCTACCGGGACCGCTTCAGCGCGTGGGTCCTGCTCATACCGGTCGTCGCGGTGGTGCAGTTCGCGTTCACGGTCGCGGTTGCCACGGCGCTCGCCGCGATCAACGTCTTCTATCGCGACATCGGGAACGTCAGCCGGCACGCGCTGCGGCTGTGGTTCTACCTCTCGCCCGCCCTCTGGTCCGTCGCCTCGCTGGACAAGCTCGCCCGGGACGAGCCGATCGTGTACCACATCATGATGGCCAACCCGTTCGCGATCCTCTTCGAGTCGTATCGGAACCTCATCTACTACGACACGGGCCCGAACTGGCCCGGTCTGGCGGTTCTCACGGGGGTCTCGATCGTCCTCATCGGCCTCGCGATCTGGCTCTTCAAGCGCGTGGAGCCGTCGTTCGCCAAAGTGCTCTGATGATCGACGTCACCGGCCAGGTCGCGATCGACGTCGACAACCTTGGCGTTCGATACAGCCTGCGCTTCACTCGCAAGACGACGCTCCGGCAGTCGTTCACGAAGATGCTGCGACCGTCAGAGGGCGAGCAAACGTTCTGGGCGCTGCGCAACGTGTCGTTCCGGCTCGTGCACGGCGAGTCGCTCGCGGTGATCGGCCCGAACGGCGCAGGGAAGAGCACCCTCCTCCAGGTCCTTGCCGGGATCATCACCCCGTCCGAGGGTTCGGTCGACGTCCTGGGCAACGTGTCGAGCCTGCTCACGCTGGGCGCGGGCTTCGACCAGGAGCTGACCGGTCGCGAGAACGTATTGCTCGCCGGCGCGTTCATGGGCATCGACAACAAGGTGATGCTCGAGCGGCTGGAGCCGATCATCGAGTTCGCCGACATCGGCGAGTTCATCGACGCGCCGATCAAGACCTACTCGAGCGGCATGCGGGCGCGCCTGGGCTTCAGCATCGCGACCTCGGTGGACCCGGACATCCTCCTGCTCGACGAGGTGCTGGCGACGGGCGACCAGGTGTTCCGCGCGAAATCGAAGGCGCGGGTCCTGGAGCTCGTGAAGGCCGCGAAGGCGATCGTGCTGGTCACGCACGACATGAACTGGGTGACGGAGTTCTGCAACCGGGCAATGCTCCTGGAGAAGGGCCACGTTGTCGCCGAGGGCGATCCCGCCGAGGTGGTGGAGGTGCACCGGGAGCACTCTGAGCAGGAAAAGGCGGCGAAGGCGGCGGCGGTCGCAGCAGCCGCGCGAGCCGGGGCTACTCCGGTGGCTGGGCCGGCCGGCGCCGGCGGGCGCTGACTGCCGGTGCGGGTTCGGGCTCGGTTCACCTGAACGCGCTCGGAACGAGCGCCTGGACCAGGGCGAGATAGGGCTTGACCGCGGTCTCCCAGTTGTAGCGCTCGGCTGTGACCAACAGGCAGCGCTCGTGCATCCCGGCGTAGTCGGGCGCTGGCTGGTCGAGGACTTCGCGAAGGGCCCGTGCCAGGGCATCGGGATCGGACGGGTCGGCGATCGCACCGAGCCGGTCGGCCTCGACGATCGCGCGCATGACCTCCAGGTCGCGCCCGAGGACGACCGGGGTCCCGGCGGTCAGGCTTTCCCAGAACTTGTTCGGTGTCGAGAGCCGCTGGTTCAGCGAGTTGGCAGGGACCGCGAGGACCGAAACGTCTGCCGACGCGGTCCAGACGGGCACCTCGTCAGGGTGCAACGGAGGCAGCGTGTAGTGGTGGCCCGCGTAGCGAGGCTGCCGATCGACCTCGCGCAGCCGATCCGCCCACGGCCCGAAGCCGATCATGACGAGGGCGGCATCGTCCAGTCGGAGAACCGCCTCCTCGGCCTCCTCCAGCCCGCGCTCCCGGCCCAGGCGACCGAGAAACAGCACGATCCGCCGCTCCGGCGGGATTCCCGTGGCTTTCCGGATGTGGTCGGGCGGATGCGCCGGCTTCGTCCACCTGGGCTGGCAGTTCAGGAGGACGGTCGGGCGGGTCCGAAGGCGCCAGATCCGGACGAGGTGGTCGGCGATCGGGTCGTTCACGGTGACGATCGCGTCGGCGCGCCGGACCCAGCGCCGTTCCTTCCAGCGGTAGAACGCGAGCATCGGGGCCGGCACCCGGTTGTAGTTGTTGGAGTCGAGGATGACGTCGATGACGTCGTAGGCGACCATGGCGGGTCGGCCCTGGCGACGGGCCGCCGCTGCGAGCTCCAGCGCGACAGGCAGCGTGAGGATCCCGCAGGCGTGGTAGAGATCCGCCGGCGGCAGCTCCCGCTGGAGGGTCGTCCACCAGCCCCGCACCGGGAGCGGCCAGAACACGACCTTGCGGATCGTGTCGAGCGTCGGCGCCGGAAAAGGGCGCAGCGGCGGGATCAGCCGGCCAAGGACCCGGAACCCGCGAATGACGACCATCCGGGCGATCGACGGCGAGCCTTCGTGGGGCTGCGTCCACCGCGCCCAGCGCCCGGACGGGTGGTAGCGCCGCGTCAGGACCTCGCCGTCCCGTTCCTCGACTGGTTGCCCGTCGCCGGTCGTCGCGGCGATCTCCACCTCGAAGCCGGCCTCGGCCAGGCTGCGGGCGACCCGCAACCCGCGGGAATAGGGTGCGGCCGGATTGGCGACCAGGACGACGGCCCGACGGCGCATCCCGGGTGACCGCGCGGGCCCTTCGCTCACGCGGCCATCGTACCGACTGGCTGCACCCTCCCCGCATCGCGCCGGCGCTTCCCTAGACTGGCGCCGTGGATGCGCTGCGGCTCTCGGAGCGGAGCGCGGCGCGACTGATCGTCGCGCTGGCAGTCCTCGCGTTCGTGGCGCTTCTGGTTCTGGGTGGGCCCTTCTACCAGTCGTTCGACGAGGCCAAATACCTGGGTCTCGGCCACAACCTGTTCGCCGGACGCGGCTACACCACGGTCTTCGGGGCCACGTTCACGACCCATTCGCCCGCCTGGCCGGCCATCCTGGTCGCGCCCGAGGTCTGGCTCGGCGTGGACGCGCTCACGTGGGGGCGGGTGCTCAACTACCTGAGCGGTGCGGGACTCGTGCTTGCCTGCGCGGCCTTCGCGTGGCGGATCCGGCCGGCCGCGGGTGCCCTGGCCGCCGCGGCGATCGTCGGCGTGGTCTACCTGCACGACCTCACGCGCACGGCCCGGCTCGACGTCCCCGGCGCGTTCGTCAGCGTGCTCGCCGTGCTCGTCGGGCTGGAGGCCATGCGCCGCGTGTCGGCCCGCTGGGCAGTCGCCAGCGGGGCGCTCTTCGCGCTGGCATTCCTCATCAAGGAAACGTCGCTCGTGTACATCGCCGTTCCGACGCTCGCCGCGATCATCTGGCGGCAGCCCCTGCGCTCGATCGCGCGCCTCACGGCGTGGCTCGCACTGGTGCTCCTGGCGGGGATCTCGTGGTGGTTCGCGTTCGTTGCTGCGACGACGGGGCTCATCTATCGCACGTCGCTGCCGGCCTGGCTGCTTGTGCCGATCGCGCTGGTGCTCGCCGTGGCGATCGCGCTCGGACTGGCCTCGGACCCACTCGCCCGCACGCGGTGGGCGACGGATGCCGCGCGGGCCGGGGGACGCATGGCTGACCGGTGGCCCGCACTCGCGGCCGCGCTGCCGTGGCTGCTGGTCGTGGGCTGGGTCGTCCTCCTCCTGGTCGTTCTGTCGCGCAGCCCGGAGCTCGGGCGCACTGGGCTGTTCGACTTCCCTCAGTGGAGAGCCTGGGGGGGCCGGTGGCTGCCGTCACTGCGCTTCGCGGTCCTGTTCGGGCTGGTCGGCGGCGTCGCCATGCTGGCAAACGCGGTGGCTGCCTGGCGTGCGCGTCGCATGGGCGCGCGCGCGGGCGGAGAGGCCACGAACTTCCCGTCCGAGCTCGTTGTTGCAAACCTGGCCGGCATTCCGCTCCTCCTGTTCGTCGTCGCCACGGGCGAGCCGCCGCGCAACGATTTCGCGCCACTCGTGTTCGCGGTCGCCTTCGCGGCGCCCGGATGGCTGCTGATCGGCGAGTGGCTCGTCCGGAATCGCGGGTCCGCGCCCGCGGTGGCGGCAGCCGCGCTCGTCGGGGCCATCGTCGGCCTGTCGCTGACCGCGCTCGTCGGACGCCCCTCGTTCCGCGTGGCGGCTCTCGCTGGTGCACTCGTCGGGGGCGGGGCATTCGCCGCGGTCTGGCTACGGCCGAAGCTCGGTGATCTCGTGGCCGCGCGCACCGCGCGCTACGCTCTCGCAGGCGCCCTGCTCCTGTCGCTGATCGCGACCACGAGCGCACTGGCGGTCCACGTTCGCCGCCATCCGGGTACGGCCGGCGATTCAGCGCGCGCTACGGCGGTCGAGACGATCACCGGCTGGGTCCGCACCAACGTGCCACTTGGGACTCCCCTCGCATTCGGCTCGCTGCTCGGGAACGAGTCCGCGATCGAGCTCGAGGGCTACCCCGTCGTGAAGCTCTCGGCGATCCAGGCGTCGTTCGACGTCTCCGCGCCGCTCGCGCTGCGCGGCGGAACCGGCACGCAGGACGACTGGGTCTCGGTCGACCCACATCAGCGCAAGGAGACGAGCTTCTTCGTGTTCGGTGCCGACGCGGTGTCGCGCGCCCTCCTGTCGCGACACGTTGCGTACTGGATCTACACGACCGGCGAGTCGACCGCCGCGCCGACGATCCTTGGGGCGCTCACACCCGCGAACGGTTTCGAGCAGGTCCAGCACTGGCAGTGGCCGAACGGCGACGAGACCTCCGTCTTCCGTGTCGACCCGGCCCGGCTTCGTCTCTCAGGTCAACCGGTCCGCATCGCTCCCGCCGCGCTCGATCGGCTGGTCAGCCTCCTGGAATCGAGAGGGCAGGCCGCCCAGGGCCCGGCACGCGCCCTCGTCGACCGCGTCGAGCTCTGGCCGCCCGGCTCGACCGCCCCGTCGGCCCTCGCGGCGCTGAAGGCTCTCGCCGGAACCGGCGGCTAGGCAGGCTCGGCCGGCTCGCCCGGGCGACCGAAGGAGCCCCGGCCGCTCGCCGGCCTCTCACCACGGCTTGCCCGTCAGGCGGCCGTACTCCGCGAGCAGGACCTCGAGCTGGCCTTCCCAGTTGTAGGTGTCGTGGGCCGCCCGAAGGATGCGTGCGCGGCGCTGGGCAGCAGCCTCTGGCGACTCATCGAGCAGGCGCCGGCAGGCGGCGGCGATCGCGTGCGGATCGGTTGGGTCGACGAGGACGCCGCAGTCGACCTCGGCGACGATGGGCGCCATGCCGGGCAGATCGCTGGCCACCACCGGCACGCCCGCCGCCATCGCCTCGAACAGCTTGTTGGGGGTCGTCAGGCGGTGGTTCAACGTGGTGGGCTGGATGGGCATCGCCACGACGTCTGCGCCCGCCACCCAGTCGAGGAGCTCCGTCGGTGCTACCGCCAGCAGGACGGCCACACACTCGCGAATTGCGGGGTCGGCCGCGCGCGAGCGGATCTCGTCCTCCAGGTATCCATAGCCCATCAGCACGAGGGTGGCGTTCGGGATCTCGGGGATGGCCGCCAGGAGCTGCTCGATCCCGCGATCGCGTGAAAAGCCGCCCTGGTACAGGACGACGCGCCGCTCGGCCGGCAGGCCGAGGACGTCGTGGAACCGGCGTTCCCGTGGCTCCCCCGGCTGGTTGCGATACGAGCAGTTCATGACGATCAGCGGCAGCTCCACGCCAAAGCGGCTCGCAATCACCTCCGCGTAGGGCCGGTTGACGGTCACGACCCGATCCGCGCGCCGCGCCCAGCCGCGTTCCGCGCGCGCAAGGAGGCGACGGGCCGGCCCGCGCATCCTCGCCAGGTTCGCTGCCTCCAGGTAGATGTCCCGTGCGTCGTAGACGACCTTCGCGCCGTGTCGCCGGGCGAGGTCCAGCGCGATCGGGATGCCCATGTACGCCATGCCGTGGTAGAGGTCGGCGCGCGGGGCGACGCGACGCGTCTCGCGAAGCTGGGATCGGATCTGTAGCGGAATCGCCAGGCGCCGGACCAGATCCGCGGCGGCGCGCCGCGGCAGCGACGCGCCATGGTCGGCTGCGGGAGCCGCCGACTCGAGCGTGCCCGGGCCTTCCTGAATCGATCGCCCGGCCCCCTGTCCGGAGCGGGTGGTTGACGAGCCCGACGGCGGGATCGGCCGAAAGGGGGTGCCCGTCCGCCAGGCGTAGAACCGCCGTACGGCGGTCCGCAGCGCCCGGACCAGGCCGGGAAACGGCAGTCCGTCGATCGTCGACACGGGGACCCGCCGGATGCGGTAGCCGGCCGCGTGCTGCTCGTCCGCGGCGAGACCCGCCTTCAGGCGACCCATCACTGTCACCTCGTGGCCGCGCGCCGCGAGCCCGCTCGCGATCCGGTAGGTCCGGGAATCGAACTCGGCGGTCGTCGGGACGACGATCACGAGTCGCTGCGTGATGACTTCCTCCGGCAGGGTCACGCGTCCGGCGATTCCAGCGCGGTCGCGATGGACTCCGCCGCCCCGGATGGCACAAGGGCCAGTGCTGACGCCCGTTGGGCGGCCAGCGAAGCAGAGCGATCCCGGGGCGCCAGCCCTTCCAGCTCGGTGGCGGCCCGGTCGGCATCGAGGCCGACCACGACCATTCGCCCCGCCGACTCCGCGACGGCCTCGACCCACTCGGTCGTGCCGCGCAATACGAGGCATGGCGTCCCGAGCCAGGCCGCCTCCCGCTGGACGCCGCCGGAGTCCGTCAGCACGGCCGCGGCGTGAAGCTGCAGCGCGAGGGAGCTCCGGTATCCGAGCGGATCGACGACGCGGACGTTGGGCGCGAGCTGAACCGTTTCGCGCTCGAGAACCACCCTCGTCCCGGGATGCAGCGCGAGAATGACCGGCCGATCCGGGCCGGCCACGCGCGACAGCAGCGCCGCCCACGCACGCACGCGCGCCGTCTCGCGGTTCTCTGCGCGGTGGATCGTCGCGAACAGGAAGCCCCCGGGTCGAAGCGCGAGACCCGAATCCCCGAGCTCGGGTTCGATGTTTCGCAGGATCGCCGGATCCCGGATGGTGGCCGATACCCTCGCCGCGAGGTCCTGCATCAGATCCCCGACGAGGTGGACCCCGTCGCGCACGCCCTCCGAGGCGAGGTTGGCGACGGCTGTCGGAGTCGGGGCGAACAGCCATCGCGATAAGTGGTCCGCCACGACGCGGTTGATCTCCTCGGGCATCGAGCGGTCGAAGCTTCGCAGCCCGGCCTCGACATGCGCGACCGGAAGTCCCAGCTTGGCGGCTGCCAGCGCCCCTGCAAGCGTGGAGTTCGTATCGCCGTACACGAGAACCGCGTCCGGATGCTCGGCGAGCAGGATCGGCTCCAGGCCCGCCAGCATCCCGGCGGTCTGTTGGGCCTGCGATCCTCCGCCAACGCCCAGGGAGTGGTCGGGCCGCGGGAGGTCGAGCTCCCGGAAGAAGACGCCGGCCATCTGCTCGTCCCAGTGCTGCCCGGTGTCCACGAACACGTCCGAATGGCGGCCATGCAGGGCTGGCAGGAGCGCTGCCGCCTTGATCAGCTGCGGGCGTGTCCCGACGACGCTGACGATCCGCAACTCGTCGGAAGCCTGGCTGGCGCTAGCGGGTGACGGCGGCCGCGCGAAGCGCTCTCGTCTGGTCCTGCACGCCCACGCCCTGGTACGCGACGTTGAGTGGCAGCTCGACGTCGCGCATGCTGTTCCGCCCGTCGAACAGGACTTCGAGGTCCGGGAAGAGCGAGAAGTCGATGGAGTGGAAGAGCGGATCGGCCGTCTGCGTGACGATGGCCCGGAACGGCCCAGGCTCGCCCCACAGATAGGGCTTCGCGCAGCAGCGCTCGATCTCGTCCGCGCTGAAGAGCGGGTCATAGGCCGACACCTGCGCCCCGTGAAACGAGAAGCGCTCGATGAGCGGCATCGCCCTCGAATAGGCGAGCTCCTTCACGCCCTCCCGGTACGTCAGCCCGAGCACGAGCACCGGTACGCCCTCGAGTCCGCCAAGGGCCTTCTGGATCGCCTTGATCGCCAGGCCGACCTGGCTGTCGTTGACCCGCCGCGACACGTCGACGAGCTCCATCTCCGGCGCCCGGGACAGGAGGAAGTGCGGATAGACGGGGATGCAATGGCCGCCGACGCCGATGCCCGGTTGGTGCACGTGGCTGTACGGCTGACTGTTCGCTGCCGCGATCACTTCCTGGATGTCCACACCCACTCGATCGGCGTAGCGGGCGAACTCGTTCGCGAGCGCGATGTTCACGTCGCGGTAGGTCGTGTCTGCGAGCTTGCTGAACTCGGCGGCTTCGGACGAGGACATGGCCACGATCTCGGTGTCGAGCACGGACCCGTAGAACGCCGCCGCGCGTTCGGTCGAGGGACGCCCGATCCCGCCGACCAGCTTCGGGTAGGTCGCGAGGTTGCGGAACACCTGCCCCGAGAAGAGGCGCTCCGGCGAGAACGCCACGTAGAAATCCCGGTCCGCTCGGAGGCCGCTGGCCGCTTCCAGCGGGGGAGTGAACCGGCTGCGCGTGTCGCCAACGGGCAGCGTTGTCTCGAAGATCACCGTCAGCCCGCGGTGTACCCCGCCGGCGACGCTCGCGACCGCCGAGTCCATGTACCGGTACTCCGGTTGCTGCTCGTCGTCGAGAAGGACCGGGACGATGATGACGACGACGTCCGACTCGCGCGCAGCGGCCGCGCCGTCTGTAGTCGCCCGCAGCCGGCCGGCCCGGTGCGCGGCCGCGACCGCCTCGGCCAGGCCCGGCTCCTCGGCAACGTGCGACTGCCCATCGTTGATGGCGTCGACCACGGACTGCTGCACGTCGACCGCGATGACCGACCAGCCGTGCCCGGCGAACTGCGCCGCCAGCGGCAGGCCCATCTTGCCGGCGCCCACCACCGCGACCGTGCCGGCCGTGCCTTCCTGGCCGGTCCACGGTTCGACCGGCTGCGCGGGTTGGTGCCTGCACGCCGATGGCGGCAGCTCGATCGAGCCGCCCAGGAGCGAGGGTCCGGCGGCAGTCGGGCGGGTGGTGATCGTCATCGAACGGGCAGCCTCTCTGAGAGTTCGGTCAAATCGATCGGTTGACGCTCGGCGGCGGACTGCAGCAACGCGTTGGCTACGGCGACAGCCCACAGCCCGTCCTCGCCGTTGACGACCGGGCGGCCGCCGCTCCGGACGACGGACAGGAACGCCTCGAGCTCGGCGGCCAGCGGCTCGGCGTTCCGGACGGGAAGCTCGGCGACGTCGCCCTCGAACGTTGGAGCGAAGCCGCCCAGCAGCCGCGGGTTCTCGACGTCGGGCGCCTTGGTAAAGGTCAGCCGCTGGGTGAGGTAGTCGAGCTCGAACATGCCCTCCTCGCCGACGACGACCAGCTGCCGGCGTTTGGCCGGGGTCAGCCAGTTGACGTCGAGCATGCCGGTCGCGCTGGACGGGAAGTACAGCAGCCCGAAGAGCAGGTCCTCGTGGTCGGCGTGGAGGCGCCGCGCGGTCTCGGCGAAGACCCGGACCGCTCGCTCGCGAGCGACCCAGGAGAGGATGTCGACATCGTGGGTCGCAAGGTCGATCGTCACCCCGACGTCGCGGATCCGCGCCGGAAACGGACCGGCGCGACGGCTCGTGATCGCGTACACCTTCGACAGCCAGCCGGCTTCGAGCAGCCGCCCCAGCTCGAGGACCGCCGGATTGAAGCGCTCCACGTGCCCGACCTGGATCGGCACCCCGCCGGCGCGACCAGCGGCGACGATCCGTTCGCCGTCCGCGACGTCCGCGACGAGTGGCTTCTCCACCAGGACCGGCGTGCCTCGCTCGATCGCCGCGAGCGCGAGCGGCAGGTGGGCGGTCGTCGGCGCGGCGATCACGAGGGCGTCGAGGTCGGCCTCCGCGATCATCGCGAGCGGTTCTGCAAAGCCCTGCGCGCCGGTCGAACGAACGGCCGCCGCCAGGGCCGCGGGGATCGGGTCCGCCACTGCGGCCAGAGTGCAATCCGAGCGTGAACTGAGGATCCGCAGGTGGTTGCGGCCCATTGAGCCGAGGCCCGCGAGGCCGATCCGCAGCGGCGCATCGCCTGCCGGCTGCCAGCCCGACGTCATCGAGCGGCAGTCTGGGTCGGACGGGCCTCGACGGCGGCTTCGCGCGCATCGACGGTGATGTGTCGCGCGACCGCATCGCGAAACGCGTGGATCACGGTTGCCTGCTCCGACTCGGTGAGGCCCGGGTAGATCGGCAGCGCAAGCGTCTGGGCGGCCGCGGCGTCGGTGACCGGCAGGTCGGCGTGCAGGCCCCGCTCCATGATGTAGGCCTGTCGGTGGACGGGGACCGGGTAGTAGACGTCCGCTCCTACGCCGGCGTCGCGCAGGTCGGCCAGGATGGCGTCCCGGGCCGGGCCTACGTCGATCGTGTACTGATGAAACACGTGCGCGCGCCCATCCGGTACGACGGGCGTCCTGACAGGCAGGTCCCCAAACACCTCGGTGTACTGCGCTGCCAGGTCCTGGCGGCGATTCGTATTTCGCTCGAGCTTGGCCAGCTGGACGAGGCCGATCGCGGCCGCGATGTCGGTCAGCCGGAAGTTGAAGCCCAGCATCTCGAACTGGTAGCGGCTGCGCATCCCTTGATTCCGGTAGAGGCGCAGCCAGTCGGCCACTCGGTCATCGGTAGTGGTGACGAAGCCGCCCTCGGCCGTTGTCATGTTCTTCGTCGCGTACAGGCTGAAGGCGCCGTGGCCGAAACTCCCTGCCCGCCTCCCGCGAAAGGTCGCGCCGTGCGCCTGGCAGGCGTCCTCGACGACCGCCAGACCGTGGCGGTCGGCGATCGCCGTGATCATGTCCATGTCGGCGACTAGCCCGAAGAGGTGAACGGGGCAGATGACGCGGGTCCTGGGCGTGATGGCCGCCTCGATCCGCCCGGCATCGATCAGGTACGTGTCCCGCTCGATGTCCACGAACACCGGCGTCGCGCCGGTGAACAGAATGGCGTTCGCGGTTGCGGCGAACGTGTGTGCGACGGTGATGACTTCGTCGCCCGGTCCCAGTCCCAGCCCGGCGAAGATAGACATCAGCGCGACGGTCCCGTTGCCCATCGCGATCGCGTGCGGAACGCCGATGAGCTCCGCCCAGCGCTCCTCCAGCTCCGCGACGCGCTTGCCCTGCGCGATCATGCCGCTGGCAAGCACCTCGGCGACGGCTGCCGCCTCCTCGTCGCCCAGGTCGGGCCGCGCGATCGGGATCATGCCGGGGCGCCCTGCCTCATCGCTCCTGCCGATTCCTCCTCCAGCCCCTCGGCGTCGGGGACGTAGAGGTAGCGCCGCTCGCAGGCGGAGCAGAAGAGCTCCGCATCCGGAGCGGGGTCGGCGGGAGCATTCTCGCCGGTCGCAGGGTCGACCAGCCGGCGACCGCAGGCGCACACCCAGCCAAGCCGCCGGGCCGGATTGCCGGCCACCAGCGCGTGATCGCCGACGGGGCGGGTCACCACCGCGCCCGCGCCGACAGTGGCATAGCGACCGACGTCGGCGCCGGCCACTACGATGGCGCCTGCGCCGATCGAGCAACCGTGCCGGAGGATGGTCGGCGTGACCTCCCAGTCCTCGGCGCGCGCGAGATCGCCCGTCGACGTGATTGCACGCGGAAAGCGATCGTTCGTAAGGATCGCGTTAGGACCTATGAACACGGCGTCCTCCACGGTGACGCCGTGATAGATGAGGGCGGCGTTCTGGATCTTGGTCCGGTCGCCGACCGTCACGCCCTCGTCCACGAACGCATCGCGCCCAACGATGCACTCTGCGCCGATGCGGGCTCCCCGGCGGATCTGGGCCCGGTTCCAGACACTGCTGCCCGGCCCGACCGCCACCTCCTCCTCTAGATCGGCCGACCCATGGATCCGCGCGGAAGGATCGATCACAGGGCTGTGCGGACTCCTGTCGTGGGCCTCGCGGGAGGTCTCTCGCTGGCCGGATGCGTGGAAGGCGGCCTGTGATCGGCCCCCAGCCGTCTGTCGGGCTCGGACCAACGTTCCCTGCGAGCCCGGCGGCAAGCCCCGAGTATAGCCGAGGGGTCCTGCCGGTCCGCCGCCCTCACGCGGTCGACGACGATCAACGGCGGCGTCGAAGGGCGCCGACGATCAGGCCGAATGCCGCCCCGAACGCCAGGCCACTGCGCCAGTCGAAGAGCGTCCGGACCGACCCGTCCACCCGCTGCGCCACCAGGAAGACGACCCCGGTGCCGGTTCCGGCGTGGACGGTCCGTGCGATCAGCGTGCGGACGCCCGTCTGCTCGAGATGCGCCTCGTTTGCCACGAGCGTGCCGGCCACACCCTGGTTGACCGACAGTTCCCGGGCGATGCCGGCTCCAAGGCCGCCGAAACCGACCGAGATGCGATCGGCGCGTGCCAGGCCAGCCCCGCCCTGCGAGATGGTGATCTCGGTGGCGCGTGCCTGCCCAATCCCGCCCTGGCGCACGGTGATCTGGTCGGCGTGGGCCTGCCCGACGCCGCCCTGGCTGACACTGAGCTGGCGGGCCTCCACGAGCTCCGCGCCGCCCTGCGTGATCTCCACGATCTCGGCGCGGGTCACCTCGGCGGAAGCCGGGGCGTCGGTCCGTGACGGAATGGCGGAGGGCTGGGAGTCCGAGACGGTCTTCGTCGTCGAGGGTGTGGAAGCCGCGGGCTTCTTCGCTGCTGCGAGCTCCCCCGCTCCTGCGGGTGTGCTGGCTGCTGCTGGCGCGCTCGCGCGTCCGGCTGCGGTCCTGCTCCGGCTGGTCGAGCCGCTGGTCGAGCCGCCTGCGGCGGCCGTCGTCGCTCGGGCCCGCGACACCCGGGAGGCCCGCTTGGCGTTTTCACCCGCGTCCCGGGCGTCGTTCTGGCTGGAGGTCGGTTCGTCGGTCATGGGAGTCCCCTCGAGGCTTCGATCGGCCGGCATGCGGACCGCCAGCCTACTGCGCTCGTCGCGTGGACGCTGGCTCCGGAGTTGCCTCGGCACCGGAGAAAGTCGCTATCCTGCCCGCGACCCGGCGCTGCCGCCCCGCCACGGCCGTCGGGACTGAGAGGGGACGACACAGTGACCGTTTGCACGCGCCGCCGGTTTCTGGCGCGCGCCGCGTCGTGGCTCGACGCAGGTGGCTGCCGATGATCGTGCGGCGGCCGGTCGCCGGCGCTCTCGCACTGGTAGTCATCGGCATCGGAGTCGCGATCGGCGGCGCCTTCAGCGCATTGTCGAACTCGAGCGCCCCGCGCGGCGCATCGTCGCCGACACTCCTGGCAAGCCCGACTGGCGGCACGCCGCTTTCGAGCGGCGGCCCCTCACCCTCACCGCTCGCCGGCACGGGTCCGAGCGCGAATCCCGGTCCCAGCCCGAGCCCGGGACCGATCCTCGTCGCAGCCCCGCTCGACGGCCTGCTCGTCTCGCCGGCTGCGGCCGCCCGGCATCCGATCGCGTGCATGATCGACGACCTCTCAGCCGCCCGGCCGCAGTCGGGCTTCAGCGATGCGTCGGTGGTCTGGCAGGCGCCCGCGGAGGGCGGTATCCCGCGCTACATGACGGTGTTTCAGGAGCGCGTGCCGAAGGCCGTCGGGCCGGTGCGCAGCGCTCGCTACTACTACATCGCCTGGGCGGCCGAGTGGCGGGCGGTTTACTGCCACGCAGGGGGATCACCGCAGGCGCTGGAGACGTTGCGCGCCAAGGGCAATGGCCAACTCGTGTTCAATGCCGACCAGTTCTTCAATGACCCCTATTTCTGGCGCATTTCGAGCCGCCTCCCGCCCCACAACCTGTACACGGATGGGCCGCACCTGGAGGCGCTCGCCCGGAGGGTCGGCGGGACGGCGCCGCCCGGTAAGGCTGTGTGGCGATTCGCACCTGACGCCCCGCTGGCCGAGCGGCCGAACGGCGGCCGGATCGACGTGGCCTACCTCGCCAACCGCATCACGTACCGCTACGACCGGGCGACGAACACCTACCGCCGCTACGTCAGCGGCGGAGTCCGCCAGGTCGACGCGGGAACCGGGAAGGCGGTGGCGCCCAGGAACGTGGTCATCATGCGGATGCAGTTCGGCCCGCTCAACGACGGGCACCCCCAGAAGCACCGCCTGGAGGCAAAGGTCGTCGGCAGCGGAATCGCCTGGATCGCGACCAATGGCCACACGATCAGGGGCACGTGGCGGAAGCGGTCGCTCACCGCGCCGACGCTCTTCTATGACGCCGCGGGGCGCCCGGTCACCCTGACCGCCGGCCAGACGTTCGTGCAGGTCATGAAGACGACCGACTTTGTGAGCATCAAGGACGGCCGCGTGCCGCCCATCCCACCGACCACCCAGCACGGCTCGATCCCGGAGTAGGCTCACCCCCCGCGTCATCGGACTAGCGGGTGGCGGCCGCGATCACGACCTCGGCGTAGACCCTGCGCGTCTCCGCTGCGACATCGGCCCACGTGCGAGGATGCCTCGCGCGTCCCTGGGCGAGCGTGACGAGCCGTGCGTGGAGTGCGTCATCGGACCATAGCGTCCCGAGGGCGGAGGCGAGCCGATCCGGGTCGTGCGGCTCGACGAGGATCCCCGCGGCACCAACCGCATCAGGCAAGGCCCCGACGGCGCTCGCGATCACCGGGGTTCCAGCCGCGACCGCCTCGATCGCCGGGAGCGCGGAGGCATCCGACACGACCGGCAGCACCGCGGCCCGGGCGCCGGCCACGACTCCCGCAAGGCGACGCGGTTCGACGGACGGCGCATAGAGCAGCAGCTCCCCGACGCCCTGCCGCGCGGCGGCGCGTGCAAGGGCGGCTCGATCGGCGGGCGAGGCGCCCACCAGCAGCACGCGTGGGGGCCATGGCAGATCTGGGGCGAGGTTCGATGGGCGTCCGGTCGCGTCGAGCAACCGAAGCGCCGCGAACAGCGTGACGAGGTCCTGGCGCGCGTCGAACCGGCCGGGGTAGACGACGTAGCGTTCGGGCAGCCCGAGCTTGCGGGTCTCGGCGCCGGCGAGCTCACGAGCGGAAGGCGTGAAGGACGAGCGCGCGGCGAGCGGTACGACCCGGATCCTGCCGCGACGCAGCCGCAGCAGGACGCGGGCCGTGCGCGCCACCGCCTCGCTCGTCACGATGACAGCGGCTGCATCCCGGACGATCCGCGTGCGCAGACGGTGGCCGAACCGCGCGGCGGGACTGCGCAGGTACAGCCCAGGCCGTTCCCACGGCGCCAGGTCGAGCAGCGTCACGACGACCGGCAAGCCGGAGGCGAGGGGCGCCACGCCTCCGACCGCGTGGTACACGGCGCCCGCGGCGCCGTCGCGCTCGGCCCGCCATCCGGCACCCAATGAGGCTCCGCGGAGCAGGAAGGGGTCCACGGTCATGGATCCGGAACGCAGGAGTCGGGTTGGCGGCAGCAGGCGCCTGCCAACGACATGGAGGCCAGTCAGCGACCCGGTCGGGTCGTCCAGTCCTGCCTGCAGCATGAGCGCGAACGATTCGCCCGGAAGAGGATCGTGCGAGAACGCGGCGAGCAACTCCGAGAGGTAGATTGCGGTCGTGGGTGCGCGTTCCGCCTCCTGCAGTGGACGGACGTCCAGCACCACGCGCACTCCGGGCGATGGGCGGCCATCGGTGGCCGCGGGCAGGTCCCCCTCGAGCGTCCCGGGTCGCCCGGTCACGCCTCCCCTGACGAGTCCTGGGAGGGAGTCGCGCCCGCGGCGGACTCCGCGTTGGGCGCCGCGGCCCTCTTCTCGCGGCGGCTCCGAACTCCGGCGGCCAGCTCCTCCGAGCGCAGGCGCACCACGACGAACAGGGCCTCGACCACGATCCGGCGCGACATCTTCGACGTGCCGACGCGGCGATCCCGAAAGACGATGGGAACTTCGGTCACTCGGGCGCCGGCGCGGCTCGCGCGGTACGTCATCTCGATCTGGAACACGTAGCCGCCGGCGTGGATGCCCTCGAACGGGACGGCAGACAGCGTCGAGGCGCGCCACGCCTTGAAGCCCCCCGTCAGGTCGTGGGACGAGAGATTGAGCATCGTGCGCGCGAAGAGGCTGCCGCCCCGTGAAATCAGCCGGCGGCCGATCCCCCAATCCTCGACGCCGCCGCCCGGGACATAGCGGGACCCGATCACCAGGTCCGCCTCGTCGGCCGAGATCGGAGCGATGAGCGCCGGCAGGACGGTGGGATCGTGCGACCAGTCGGCGTCCATCTGCACGACGGTCGAGGCTCCGGCGTGGAGGACGTAGGCGAAACCCTCCAGGTATGCGCGGCCCAGGCCCTGCTTTGCCGGCCGGTGGCGGACGCGGACGCGGCTGTCGCGCGCCGCCAGCTCATCGGCGAGCTTGCCCGTTCCATCGGGAGAGCCGTCGTCCACGACGAGGAGGTTCGCGCCCGGCAGGGCGCCCAGGATCGCCTCTGCGATCGGGCCGATGTTGGCGGCCTCGTTGTAGGTCGGCAGAACGACCCAGACACCCTGACCCGGCGGGACTGCCTCGCGCGCCTTGTCCGCTGCCGCCGCGCGTGGCGCGGCCTTCTTCCTGGGCATCGTCGGAAGTCTACGGGAGGGGTGGACGCGCCGAGCGGTAACCGGGCCGCTCAGCTGACCGACACGGTCATCGAGCCGCGGTTCGTGTGACCGAGCGAGTCCTTCGCGCTGATCGCGATCGTCGCCGGTCCCGTCCCGCCCGATGCGACCACGAAGCTGACCCGGTAGCTCCCGTTCGACAGCAGGCTGGCCGTCTTCGTCACCCCCGCCTTGCCGGACTGCGTGAAGGTCACGGTCGGGCGTGTCGACAGGCGCTCGACGGACCGGAAGGTGAGCGTCAGGGTCTGGCCGGCATGCAACGCGGAGGACGAGGCTGTCATCGTGAATGCGGTGGCGTAGATCGCCCGGCGCAGGACGGTGGTCCCCAGCGACGTGGTGGCGCGCAACTCCGCGACGTACCGTCCGGCGGGCACGTATGCGCCGGCTCCGTTCTTCCCGTTCCAGGTCCACTTGTAAGCGCCCGCCGACTTCGAGGCGTTGTTCCAGACCGTGCGGACGACGGCTCCGTTTCCGTCCAGAATCCTGAGGCTGAGCGTCGCGCCGCGGGTCAGCCGGAGGGTGAGGGCGGAGCTCGGCAGGAGCGAGTCGCCATCCTGCGGGTAGAACGGGGTGGGCGACCAGCGCAGGAAGCCGATCGTCCGATCCACGGTGACGAAGGCGCTGACCGTCGTCCGGTTGCCAAACGCATCCGTCCCCGTGGTCGTGAAGCTGTAGCGTCCGTCGGCGACCATCCGGCCGGACGCATCGCGGCCGTCCCACGTGATGCCCTGGCTCGTCCGGCTCGTGAAAGTCCAGCTCCGGACGAGCGTGGTGCCATGGGTGACCTTGGCGGCACCGACGACCGCGATGTCAGACGACCAGCGGAGTGCCACCCGGTCGTACGCTCCGTCGCCGTCGGGCGAGAACGACAGCGGCGCGACAGACTCGGTGATGGCCGGATTGCGCGATCGGACCGTGACGTTCCAGCCGCGTGCCGCGACATTGCCGGCGGGGTCCGAGACAGCAAGCTTGATC